>CAMLET010000027.1 GCA_946479125.1 uncultured Flavobacteriales bacterium | reverse complement strand
GACTCTAAAACGCATGTTGCAAGTATGCCAGCTGGTGATTTCTATGGAAGTGAAGTTTCTGTAGTTGTTCCTTCAGCAACCGATGTTCGTATTGAGTTGGTAAACGCTGCTGGAAATGTTACTGTTTTAAAAGAGAAAACAAGCTTGAAGGATGGTGAAATCATCGACGGTTCAGTAATGAGTCAAAAAGCATTGCGTACTTACCTTGAAACAGAAATTGCGGATGCAAAAGCAAAAGGACTTTTACTTTCAGTTCACTTGAAAGCGACGATGATGAAAGTTTCAGATCCAATTATCTTCGGAAATGTGGTTTCGGTTTTCTTCAAAGATGTTTACACTAAACACTCTGCAACGTTTGCTGAGTTGGGAATTAATCCAAACAACGGTTTAGGCGACTTGTACCTTCGTATTGAAAATTCTCCAAAGAAGGCTGAAATCATTGCTGACATTGAAGCTGCTTACGCTAACAATCCGGCAATTGCAATGGTGAATTCTGAAAAAGGAATTACCAACCTTCACGTTCCTTCAGATGTAATTATTGATGCTTCTGTTCCTGCTGCAATCCGTACTTCAGGGAAAATGTGGAACAAAGAAGGCCAGCTTCAGGATACAAAAATGATTATTCCAGATCGTTCTTATGCTGGTGTTTACCAAAGCGCAATTGACTTCTGTAAAAAGAACGGAGCTTTAGATCCAACAACTATGGGATCGGTTCCAAATGTTGGTTTGATGGCTCAGGCTGCTGAAGAATATGGATCTCACGATAAAACTTTCCAGATTGAAGAAAATGGAACTGTTCGTGTTGTAGACGGAAATGGAAATACCTTGATGTCTCACGAAGTTGAGGCCGGAGATATCTGGAGAATGTGTCAAACAAAAGACGCTCCTGTTCGCGACTGGGTAAAACTAGCAGTAAACAGAGCTCGTTTGAGTGATACTCCAGCAGTTTTCTGGTTGGATAAAAACAGACCTCACGATGCAGAATTGATCAAGAAAGTAGAATTGTACCTGAAAGATCACGATACAACTGGATTGGATCTTCGTATTCTTTCGCCAAGTGATGCAACTGTTTTCTCTTTCGAAAGAATTGTAAAAGGATTAGACACGATTTCTGTTACAGGAAATGTATTGCGCGATTATAACACTGATTTATTCCCTATCCTGGAAGTTGGAACTTCAGCAAAAATGCTTTCTATCGTTCCATTAATGAATGGTGGTGGTTTGTTTGAAACAGGAGCTGGTGGATCTGCACCAAAACATGTGGAGCAATTCCTTGAAGAAGGTTACTTACGTTGGGATTCTCTTGGAGAATTTTTAGCACTTGCTGTTTCTTTTGAGCACATGTCTCAAACTACAGGAAACGCTAAAGCGAAAGTTTTAGGAGAAACGTTGGACGCTGCAACTGAGAAATTCTTAGAAAACGATAAAAGTCCGGCACGTAAAGTTGGTGAAATTGATAACCGAGGAAGTCACTTCTTCCTAACGCTTTACTGGGCTCAGGCATTAGCTGCACAAAACAACGATGCGGAATTGAAAGCTCATTTCACTCCAATTGCTGAAGCTTTGACGGCAAACGAAAGTAAGATCAATGAAGAATTGATCAATGCTCAAGGAAAAGTGGTAGATGTGAATGGATACTACAAACCAAATGCTGACTTAGTAGCTTCGGCAATGCGACCAAGTGCTACTTTTAATGCAATTATTGATAAAGTGTAATTGCTTTATAACGAAATACGAAAGTGCTGTTTATCTTTTGGTAGACAGCACTTTTTTTGTTTCAAAAGTTGACAAAATGAAAACGCTATTGAATTTCACATTCCCTGGTCCAATCTCCCATTAAATCAGAGCCACTATTTTCCTGATCATTGCATTTTGATTCTGCCCGTGTTCTTGAATCCTTGAAAGTATAAGTCCCATCCGGATTTGAAATGGTTCCTCCACCGTCATTAGTATAAATTTTTCTACATGAACACAGATAGTCCTTTTTGCAGGATGTCAACGTAACAGTCGACAAAACCGCCAATGTTAAAAGCGTTCTTTTCATATCGTTATTTTTATTACTGTAACACCTTATACTACATTCACAAAACTCAATTTTGAGAGTAATTCTAGCAATAAGTTAATTCAAAAAAATTACATTATCCGCATATCCACTGTTAAAAAATGATCTGATTTTGTTGGGAATTTAGAGCTACAAACCAAATGCTAACTTAGTAGTTTCGGCAATGCGATTATTGATAAAGTATAATTGCTTTCGTAGTTCCCGAATTTACCAAACAAAAAAAACGCTGTTATCCATTTGAAGCGGACAACAGCGTTTCCAATGCTCGATAAGAATTTACTGGATATCACATTCGCGAGTGTAATCCCCGAGAATATCTGAACCACTTCCTTCTTGATCATTACATCGTGTCTCTGCACGTGGTTTCGAATCTTTAAATGTATAAGTTCCGTCTGCATCAGAAGTTGTACTTCCATCAGATTCTGTACGAATCTTTTTACACGAACACGTATAATCTTTCTTGCATGATGTCATTGTAAATCCTGACAAAACGACGATTGCTAAAATTGCTCTTTTCATGATCTTATTTTTATAGCTTAAAACTCCATTTGTTATTAAGCAAAGTTGGGCTATTGCACAAGCAGTTCCGTTATAGAAATTCTTACGGAACTTGCAAGATTCTCAGATTTCCAGTTAAAAAGCTTTAAAAAAGATCGTTTGGATTTATTCAAATACGCTAACAACTTCATCCAGAGCGCCTGCGCCGAAGTTATCGTTTGACCATTTTACTTTCTTTGATTTAGTAATCAAGACAAATGTGGGAAAAGACATGTCTGCTATTCCGGCAAGTTGTTTTCCAGCTTTAGCCTGAGTGATTGGGATCTTGTTTTTCGCCAATTCGGAATAATAGTTTACCGCTTGTTCCGCCAATGAATCATTGACACAAACACGGTATTCTATTTTTACCTTTGGATGTCTGCGCTGAAAGTCCAGCATTCGACCAATAGACTGCTGACAGAAAGGACAATTCGGAATGGAAATAACTACCAGTTTGTTTTCCTTGATCTGGTCGAGTTCCGATTTCACTTCAACCGGTTTCGAATTATTTGAAAAATCACCTTCATAAATAGGATACTGAATGAAGTAAGCGAAAAAGAATCCCAAACATAAAACCGCAAGTGTTATAACGCTAATTCCTTTTCGTTTGATCCGTTTTCTAATGATTAACCAAATAACAAAACCAATTAACGGAAAAAGCAGATAAGCCATTACTTTGCTTAAAGTATATGACAATCCAATATTCAGAAAAAACAACTCCACAGCACTCATATCGAAACAATTAAAAGTGAAACTCAATTATTACAAATCCATTCAATAGCGGTTAATTTAAGATACAAAAGAATTGATAATCGGAACTTAACTTTTTTTGCGTTTTCAATTAGTCGGGACGAATTGGTAATTTCGCAGCATGAAATTGTTTCAGTGGTTGTTCCTCAGCATAATTTTGTTCACCTTCAGTTGTAAGACAACTATTGAACCTGTTGCTCCCACTCCTAAAATGGATGAACCTGAAAAATTGGCAAGTCATCCTGAATCAACGGTTTCAATTCCAATTGAAATGTCGCTAAAATCTTACTATTCTCTTGCGGAAAAACAAGTTCCAACGGAATTCAAAGGTGGCGAACATCCATGCGAAGGTGTTTCATTCGATTATTTCTTCAAGCGAAATCCATTTGAATTAAGCGCTACGAACAACAAAATTGCAATTGACGTCAGCGGAAAATATTGGATAAAAATGAGCTACTGTGTAAGTTGTTCTGATTTGGTTACCGATAAACCTATTTGTGTTGTTCCTCGCATTCCGTTTAGCTGTGGTGTTAACGAACCTATGAGAAGAATGTCCTTGCAATACACTACCAGTTTCGACATTACTCCAAATTACTCTTTGGAAACGAAAACCATTCTGACAGATCTAAAAGCCATTGATCCATGCGAAGTAACGGTTTTCAGCTACGACGCTACTGATGAATTGATCAAAGAAGTTCGTAAATCTTTAAAGGATGTTGCAAAAGACATTGACAAACAGTTAGCAGAGATCACCTTCGAAAAAGAAGCCGAAAGTGCCTGGAATATGTTGAACAAGCCGATTAAAGTGAAGGATTTTGGAATGTTGCACATGAATCCATCAGCAGTATTTCTATCGCAACCAAAAGTCAACAATGATAGTTTGTTCACCACTTTAACCTTAAAGGTTTCTCCTATTTTCGATTACAACGGAAACGAAACAAAAAAGGAACTTCCCGATCTAAACCTTGTAAAGACACCAAAATCGGACTCATTTGATCTGAACATTCTCTTCAAATTGAACTACGATTCGCTTTCTACCACTTTACAGCGTTACGCGGGCGGAAAAGAAATGACGGTAAAAAACAAGCTCATCATCTTCGACAGTTTAGCAATTACCGGTGCCGATAATAGCGAACTGATCATTAAGGTTAATTTTTCGGGAAGCAAGAAGGGGATTCTCTATTTGAAAGGAACTCCAAAATACGATCCGTTGACGGAAAGCGTGGAACTCACGAATATTACCTATGATTTGGCAACGAAAAGCGTACTCCTAAAAACAGCAGATTGGTTATTCGACGATAGAATTATACAAGAAATTGCAAAGGCAAGTAAGCAAAACTTAAGGCCGGAATTTGAGAAGTTGAGAAAATCGATCAATGATGCTTTTCACTACAGTTTGAAAGAGTACAATGTTAAAGGTCAGGTGAACACGATCAAAGTACTGGACTTAGTAACACGTCCGGATGAAATTCGACTTTTGGTAACAGCAACCGGAAAAGTTAAATTGAATAACTTTGGTTTATAACCTTAACTATTCACCATATGCTGAGCCAATTTGGGGAAGACAGCAAATAATTCCTCTTTCAGTTTCTCGTCAATTTCTAATGCATTTACGGCTAAGTGCATACATCTGAGCCATTCCATCATGGCCTCTTCTGTTATTTTATGAGGCATATGTCTCATCCGCATTTTGGGATGACCAAATTCCTGAGAATACGAAACTGGGCCTCCAAGAAACTGAGTAAGAAAGAGTTTCTGTTTCCGCTTAATTTCGTCTCTATCTGTCTTGAATAATGGTGCGATTATTGGAGAAGCGAATACATGCTCATAAAACCCATTGACCAATAAGGCTATGTTCTCGTCTCCAATTTTATCATATAGGTTCTCCATTTTGAAGAAAGTTTTTCGTTTAATTTTCAGCAACTTGGGAATGAATTCGATAGTATTTATATTTTTGCATCGAATGAAATTTCTTTTCGTATTACTATTGATGTTAACCTCGTGTCGTACCCTCTCTCAGGATATGACAACTTCGGATAAAATTGCCGACTGTACTGGGGCTACAAATATAATGCAACCAGGAGCTTTTACATCTCAATTCACTGGAAAAGGTGGAATGTTTAAAGATTTGGAAGCTTACCCTTCACTTCAAAACAATAAAGAACTCAATGCACTTTGGTATGCATTCAAAGCTGGATATGATGGTCGTTTTACATTAGATGCATCTGTTACAGAAGGAACGCTGCAAATGGTCATTTTTGAAGCGGTTACGAAAGATGCTTGTGAAGACATCTACACTGGTAAAGCAGATATCCGCCGATTGATCAACTCCAAGGAGCAACATGTTGGTCTGAACTTAATTACAACCTCCAATACACTTTATCCTATTGATTTAACGGGTGGAAAGTACATCATGATTTGTTTCCTGACTGAAGCAAAATTGAAATCGAAATTAGAGTTGGATGTGAATTTTGAACCAACTGAAGGTCAACTTCAGGAAACTTCAGAAGGTGGTAAATTGATGGATTTACGCAAAAACAAAAGTGTTGATGCATTGAAGTTAATGGTTCGTGATGCAGAAACAGGAACTCCTGTTGTTGCAAATGTTACCATCACAGGTTTAAAAGACGTTAACGGTACATACATGGCTTCTGACTTTAACTTAACTATCGACAAGTCAGGAAAAATCCAAATCAAAGTGGATGCAGAAGGTTATTTCTTCGTTGATAAAGACGAACCGGTTTCAGCTGGTTCGGATAACGAAGTAGTGATTTGGCTCGAACCACTCGGTGAGGGGAAAAGTATGCAGATCGACGAAATCGAATTCTATCCCGGATCCTCAGAATTCTTGCCAACTGCAGAGGTTAAACTGCGAAGAATTAAAGATTTCTTAGCGTTGAATGCAACTGTGAATGTTGAAATTCAAGGTCACGTGCATGCAACAGGAGAAAACACTTTTGCGGGACAGAAACTGTCTGAAGCGAGAGCAAAACGCGTAATGATCTGGTTATCTGACAACGGAATAGATAAAAATAGAATGACGGCTGTTGGATACGGAAATACCAAACCAATCTATCCGGAGGCAAAAATGTCTTACGAAGAACAAGCGAATCGACGCGTAGAGATTAAAGTCTTATAATTGAAAATGGCTAATTGAGAATTGAAAAGCGAATTATCAATTCTCAATGAAATAATTATCAAGCATGAAGTTCGTCAAGTGACCGTCTGAATTTGATAAATCTAACACGTCACTCTCTTTTACATTCTACATTTTCAATTATCAATTATCTAAAGTCCTATCTGATCAAAAAGCTTATCATCAACCAATTCAGGTAAAGTCACTTTCAATTTCGGTTCCAATTCCATTGCACGCTTAATTGCGAAAATAGCACCTTCATTTCGAGCCCAGTTTCTTCTTGCAATTCCGTTATTGACATCCCAATGAAGCATCATGGTCAATCTGCGTTGTGCATCATCAGAACCATCAAGCAGCATTCCGAATCCTCCGTTGATTACTTCTCCCCAGCCTACTCCACCACCATTGTGAATGGAAACCCAAGTTGCGCCACGGAAAGAATCACCAATTACGTTATGTATTGCCATGTCTGACGTGAAACGCGAACCATCGTAAATATTAGATGTTTCTCTGTAAGGTGAATCTGTTCCGGAAACATCGTGATGATCTCTTCCTAAAACAACTGCTCCAATTTTTCCTTCAGAAATGGCTTTATTGAACGCTGAAGCGATTTTCATTCTTCCTTCCGCATCAGCATAAAGAATTCGTGCTTGAGAGCCTACAACGAGCTTATTTTCCTGTGCACCTTTAATCCATTGAATATTATCAGCCATTTGCTGTTGAATTTCAACAGGGCTATTCTTCATGATTTCCTCAAGAACAGTACAAGCAATATCATCCGTTAATTTCAAATCCTCTGGTTTACCAGAAGTACAAACCCAACGGAAAGGTCCAAATCCGTAATCGAAACACATTGGTCCCATGATATCCTGAACGTATGATGGATACTTGAAATCAATTCCATTTTCTGCCATCACATCAGCGCCTGCACGCGATGCTTCAAGTAAAAATGCATTTCCATAGTCGAAGAAATATGTTCCTTTTGCTGTATGCTTATTTACTGCTTCAGCGTGACGAACTAGTCCTTCCTGAACTTTTGCTTTAAATAAATCGGGATTAGAGGACATCAACTCATTTGCTTCTTCAAATCCTAAACCTACAGGATAATATCCTCCAGCCCATGGATTGTGCAAACTTGTTTGATCCGAACCTAAATCGATGTGCAAATTTTCTTCTGCAAAGCGTTCCCAAACATCAACTACATTTCCTAAGTATGCAATCGAAATAACCTCTTTATTTTCCTGTGCCAAACGAACACGTTGAACCAACGCGTTAATATCTTCTACAACTTCGTGAATCCAACCTTGTTCATGACGGATTTTAGTGATCTTGGGATTCACTTCCGCACAAACAGTAATACAACCTGCAATTGTTCCTGCTTTTGGTTGAGCGCCACTCATTCCTCCTAGCCCTGAAGTAACAAATAAATTTCCTTTAGGTTCTTTTCCAATTTTTCTAAATCCGTTTAGAACCGTAATTGTTGTTCCGTGAACAATTCCCTGCGGACCTATATACATATAAGAACCAGCTGTCATTTGTCCGTATTGCGTAACACCAAGTGCGTTAAACTTCTCCCAATCATCCGGTTTCGAATAATTCGGGATCATCATACCGTTGGTTACAACAACTCTTGGTGCATCCTTATGAGAAGGAAACAATCCAAGCGGATGACCAGAGTACATCACTAATGTTTGTTCTTCCGTCATTTCCGACAAGTATTTCATACAAAGTCGGTACTGCGCCCAATTCTGAAACACAGCCCCATTTCCACCATAAGTGATTAATTCCTGTGGATGCTGAGCAACTGCAATATCCAGGTTATTCTGGATCATCAACATAATTGCTTTTGCCTGTAAACAAGCCCCAGGATATTCATCAATGTGACGTGCGTACATTGTATGCTTAGGCTTTAAGCGATACATATATATTCTTCCGTATGTTTCCAGTTCTTCGTAAAACTCCGGAAGTAATTCGGCATGTTGTGCTTTAGGAAAATATCGCAATGCATTTTGAATGGCCAATTTCTTTTCTTCCTGAGAAAGGATTTGCTTTCGTTTTGGTGCACGGTTAGTATTTGCATCAAAAACAGCTTTAGCTGGCAACACCGATGGAATTCCTTCTTGAATTTCCTGTCTGAATTCAGATAATGTCATTGTGAATATTTTTCACAAAATTAATCCTTCTACCGAGGTACAATAATTTTAGGCACAAAAAAGGCGTTAGTTTTTCTTCTAACGCCTTTCTCTATAATCATTTTGAATTAGTAGATGATGTTTACACCACCATTCCATTCGTATTTCTTATCTGTAAGCATGTCTTTTGCACGTACTGTCCAAATGTAACTTCCTTGCGGAACAATACGCCCGTGGTACGTTCCATCCCATTTTGCATCTACATCATGAGACTCATACATGATTTCACCCCAACGATTCATTACCATTAGTTCAAAATTTGCTTCGTCAATTCCTTCGATAATAATTCCCCAAGTTTGGTTGAATTCGTCGTTATCAGGAGTAAAGGTATTTGGAACGTAGATAATTACTTCAGGGTAAACTGTTACAATGATATCAACAGTATCCACACAACCTAAGTAAGACGTAGCAACTAAAGTCACCAGGTAATCACCAGTTTGTCCATCAGGGAAATTAGTAATCATATTCTCCTGAGTAGAATGAGATGGAGTTCCACCGTTTACAAACCACTCATAAGTATCTGCACCTGTACTGTAATTGTTCAGCATTGTCTGCGTATTGAACATTGTTACAGGATCTGGTGACCATTTGAAATCAGCAACCGGTTGAGGAAGAACACTAAGGTATCCTACAAAAGTTGTTGAGTCAATACATCCGTTTGGAGAAACCACGATCAATTGTACATCATAACTCCCTGCAAATAACGCATCTGGTGTAACTACATCCTGATCAATAAACTGTTGTCCGTTTGAAATATTCCAAACTGTTGCAGCTGTCATGTTCGGATCAGTAGCATTCGACAAAATAAATTCTGCAGGCTCACACTTCACTGGCTCATCCACAGCGATCATTGGAACCGGAACCGGGTATGCGATAATTTGTGTTGACAATACTAAAGGTGTTGATTCACAAGCATCCGTAATTGTTACAATGTAAGTTGTTGTATTTTGCGGAGAGTCAGTAATTGAGCTGCTTGTTCCTGAATTGTTATGTGCAGTTGACCAAACAAAGTTGTAAGGCGCTCCAATTCCACCAGTAACCCCTGTTGTACTTATCGTACCAGGATATCCAGGACAAACACTTTGATCTAACGGAGTTAATGCTCCAGAAATTGGTTGGCGAACCGTAACCAAAATTGAATCAGGCTGCGATAAACATCCTAAATCATTTTCAGCTACCACAGGATAATAAGTATCTACCATTGGGTTAACATCTTGATTTGGTAACAATGATGTTGTGTGATCCCAGTGATAAGTATATGTTGTTCCTCCAGTTGCACTTGCAACCAAAGAAGCTGTACCGTTTTGACAAATCAATGTGTCATTCGAAACACTAACAACAACCGGAGTTGGATCAATTAATGTAGCAGTAACACATTTCTGACATCCCATTGCATTTCGTGCACAAACTGTATACGTTCCTGCAGCAAATCCTGTCATTGTATTTAATGGTCCCCAAGTACCTCCGTTATTGAAGCTATATTCTGTTGCTCCTACACAAGTGATTGTAATTGAACCGTCTGAATAACCACCACAACTTGGGTGAGTAACCGCTGCAGTTGCAGTCAATGAAACAACAGTTACTACCATCGTATCACGAACAACACCACAAAGTGTGCTTGAGTGTCTCCAGATAAATTTATACGTTCCTGGTTGATTCACCGTTACAACAGCATTTGGTGAAGAAGGATTCGGTGCAAAACTCGCTGTTGCAGCCGGAGTTAAACCTGTAGGTAAAATCGATTGCCAAGACCCTGTTGTTCCTGTAGGAGCAGCATTTGCAGCCATTTGTATAGGACTTCCCAAACAAATTGTTTGATCAGGACCAGCATTCGGTGTCAAGGTTGGAACTACAGTAATTGTAAATGTAGCTGTATCTTGTAATGCAGGAGTTGTTCCCATTGCTGGTTGTGTTACAACTACATTGTAGGTCGTAGTAACTGATGGGTTAACCGTTGTTGTTCCTGCAGTCGGGTTGGCTACACCGTTTGTTTGTAACCAATTGAAAGTTGGAGCTGTATACCCAGGAGTTGCAATAGTAACTGATGTAGAGTTACCCTGACAAATCGTTTGATCTGCAGCAGAAACACCACATACTACTTGTGCAGATCCGAAGAAATCCAAATCAACATTTTGGTTTGTAAATGAGTAATTCGATAAACAAAGAATGAATGATTGTCCAGCTGTAACCGTTAACGGCGGTTGGTAACTTGAACTTGAACCATTTGGCGGGTAATTCGCCGGTGTTGCCATTCCTGTATTTCCGTTACACATCCCATTCCAGTTACAAGCAATTGGAGCCAATGTATTTCCGTTAATTCCAGCACAACCGTTACCACCAACGTTTGGCCACATGATCCAGTCGAAACAACCAGAACCAGAAGGCGTACCAGCAGTTGTTAAACCAACTAATGACCACTGAAGTGTTCCTGAAGAAACAACATTGATTGTAATGAACGTAGAAACGGTTTCACCAGACAATAAACAACCACTATTCACACCCTGAGGATTTGAAGAAGGATTAGAAATTGTCCCTGAACCGAAATCGGAAACGTTATACGTTGGCTGTGTTCCTACAATAGGAAACTGAGGTGTTGCACATCCGGGAACGGCAAGATTACAGTTTACAGGCAACTGCTGCGACCAAACATTAGTCACAGATAAAAGCAAAGTAAAGATCAATAACTTTTTCATGACTAATTATTTGAACAGTTTGTAAATGGATATTTTGCGATTTCGTCGACACCATACACTCCTGTTTGAACACAAGAAATGTTGATGGTATTTGTACCAAACCATGCTTCAAAATCCGCATCTGTAAATGAATTTAGATTGGTTGTAAGAACAAAAGCTCTTTTCGTTTCCCAATCAAGGCGAACAACTTCAACATTTGGATTCAAGCGAATATTCGATTCAATAGATCTGAACATTTCTTCATCCGCAATGTTTACCATGCACTGAGCAAAGTACTTTGCTCCTCCGTCTTCTGTTTGCGCATTACTAGTTCCGCTAAAGGCCAATAGTAATACTAAAAATATAGTTGTCTTCATGTTAGTTTATGAGTACTTTAAAAACGCTTCACATAAAAAAAGGTTGCCTAAGCAACCTCTAAAGTATTAATTATCACAAAATATTGGAAAACAAAAAGTTACACCCTTTAAAATCCTATTTTGTTAAAATATTAATATTATTTTAAATATTTAAACATTTTACCCGGGTAATGTGCAGAATCTCCCAATTCCTCTTCAATTCGAAGTAACTGGTTGTATTTCGACATACGGTCTGAACGCGAAGCAGAACCTGTCTTAATTTGCCCACAGTTCAATGCTACAGCCAAATCTGAAATGGTGTTATCTTCTGTTTCACCACTTCTATGCGACATAACGGAAGTATAACTATTTCTTGTTGCCATTTGAACAGCTTCAATAGTTTCAGTCAAAGAACCAATTTGATTTACTTTAACTAAGATTGAATTAGCAATTCCTTGTTCTATTCCTTGAGACAAACGTTTTGTATTGGTAACAAATAAATCATCTCCAACTAACTGAACTTTATCGCCCAACTTCTCAGTTGCCAATTTCCACCCTGCCCAATCGTCTTCAGCTAAACCGTCTTCAATAGAAACAATTGGATATTTCTTACACCAGTCAGCCCAGAAGTCAACCATTTGAGAAGAAGTCATTGAATCACCAGTAGATTCAAACAAGTACAATCCTTTCTCTGCATTGTAAAACTCCGATGAAGCAGCATCTAAAGCAATGTGTACATCTTCTCCAGCTTTAAATCCAGCTTTTTCAATTGCCTGCATAACTACCTGGATTGCTTCTTCATTTGAACCCAAGTTCGGAGCAAATCCACCTTCGTCACCAACGTTTGTAGAAAGACCTTTTGATTTTAAAACAGATTTCAAGTGGTGGAAAATCTCAGTTCCCCAACGCAATCCTTCAGAAAAAGAAGAAGCTCCGAAAGGCATCACCATGAATTCCTGAATATCGATTAGGTTATCAGCGTGAGAACCACCATTCAAGATATTCATCATTGGAACGGGCATTGTGTTAGCTCCAACTCCTCCAACATATTTGTAAATACTCATTCCTGACTCCTGAGCAGCAGCTCTTGCAACGGCCAAAGAAGTTCCCAAAATAGCGTTTGCTCCCAATTTTGATTTATTTGGAGTTCCATCCAAACCAATTAGTTGCATGTCAATTGCTTTCTGATCGAAAACATCCATACCCAATAACTCTTCAGCAATTATTGTGTTTACGTTTTCTACAGCTTTCAAAACGCCTTTTCCTAAATAGAGTTTCGCATCACCATCTCGTAATTCAACAGCTTCATGAATTCCTGTTGAAGCACCAGAAGGAACAGCAGCTCTTCCGAAAGCACCATTTGTTGTGTAAACATCTACTTCTACCGTTGGATTACCTCTGGAATCCAAGATTTGTCGTCCTATGACACGAGCAATGTAAGTCATACTTTTTTAATTTTTGGAGGGTATATTAATTATCTCAAAAAACAAATCCGCCCGTTATTACTCAGGCGGATTCATCCATTTAGTTACTCATATTCGTTATAAACTGATCGAACAGATATCTTGAATCGTGCGGACCAGCCGACGCCTCTGGGTGATACTGAACGGAGAATATTTTCTTTCCTTTAATTTGGATTCCGGCAACGGTCTCATCATTCAGGTGAATGTGTGTTACTTCGATCTTATCTTGTTTTGCAATACTCTCATGTGTAATCACAAATCCATGATTCTGAGAAGTAATTTCACCTTTTCCGGTAAGCAAATTTTTGATTGGGTGATTAACACCTCTATGTCCGTTGAACATTTTTGCTGTTTCCAATCCCTGGCTCAATCCTAAGATCTGATGTCCGAG
>CAMLET010000026.1 GCA_946479125.1 uncultured Flavobacteriales bacterium | reverse complement strand
ACAACAAACAACAGCTTTACTTTGAGAATTATAAATTGTCCTTAAATCAATTCATTCTTGGACTTAAACCGAGAAAAGTAGGCGTTTTATTAAAGGATATTTTCAATTTCAATTCACAACAGTTCAATTACGCTGTACGAGTTGCGCTTGGAATGGCTTTTTCTGTTTTCATCTTTAAGTTTTTCAAGATCGATCACGGACATTGGATTGCATTAACCATGTTGATCGTAATCCAACCTTATTATGGTGCCACCAAGAAAAAAGGCGTTGAACGCATACTTGGAACATTTATAGGTATTCTGATTGGAGGTTTCATCATGCTTCTTCCCATTCCTCATTATTACTTCACTTACATTCTGATCTTCATTTCGTTTTTTGTCGCCTATTTTCTGCGAAACAACTACAAAATCGGGGTTTTGTTTGTCACCATAATGATGGTAATTCTGATGCAGATGACACAGCAAACATCCTGGCAGTTGATTGGCTGGCGTTTGATTTCCACTTCTCTTGGAGCAGGATTGGCATTATTGATCAGTTCAATGTTCTGGCCGGTTTGGGAGAATCAACGTTTCCCAAATCTCATAAAGAAAGCCCTGTTAAGCAACGGTACTTACTTTAAGCAAGTCATTTCACAACACATTAAAAAGACGTATCCCGTTACATGGATCAGAAATCGTCGTATAACCGAAGCTGCGAACAATGACGTTTTCGCTTGTATTCAGCGTATGTATGAAGAGCCTGAATTTGCACGAACAAAAGTCGATTCCAGCTTTGCTCAGGTTGGAGCTTGCATTCGTTTAACCCGTGAAATAAATTCTTTAACATTTATACTTCAACATACTGATACAGAATCAATTTCAAAAGAATTAGATACCCTTTCTCATCTAATTGAGTTGATGAGCGCACAATTAGCTTACATGGAAATTGAAGAAGCGAAAGAAACGCTTTCTCATATCAAGAATTTATTGAAAGAGCCTGGATTTAAGGGGACAGAAGAATTGAAGCAGATGAAGGTGGAATTGGAGAAAATTACATTTGAGTTTGAGACGATTCATGCCTTAAAGGGGAGTTAATATTTGCGAACTTCGCGCCCTTCGCGGGAGAAAACTAGTTGAGACTCTTCAAAAAATCCAAAATCACCGAATACACCTTCTCCAACTGCTCATCCGTTATACAATACGGCGGATTCACGTAAATCACATTTCCTAGCGGACGAATGAGACAACCGTGTTCCAAAAAGTAATCGTAAGCTTTATCTCGAATGGAAGAAAAATAGGTATTTCCCTCACCTGTCTCAATTTCAAAACGAACAATTGTTCCTAAAACGCCAATGTGTTTTACATTACTGAGTTTCGATAATTCTAGTCTAAAACTATTATGCAATTGTTCAATTCGCTCAATATTCTCCCAGGTTTCCTGTTCTTCAAACAGATCCAAACTTGCATTTGCTGCAGCACAAGCCATTGCAGAACCTGTAAACGAATGTCCGTGAAGCAATGCTTTACTTGTTTCCGGATGTAAGAATGCTTCGTAAATCTCTTCAGTTGCAATCGTCAATCCAAGTGGTAAAACTCCACCTGTCAATCCTTTTGAAACACAAATGATATCGGGAACAACTGAGCAATGATTGTAAGCAAACAACTTTCCTGTTCGCCCCCAGCCTGTCATCACTTCATCAAAAATCACCAGCGCGTCGTACTTTCTGCAAAGCTCTACCAACTGATTCAAAATACTCGGATCATAAATGCGCATTCCCGCAGAACCCTGAATCAGTGGTTCAATTATTAAGCATGCGATATCTCCCGTTTTTAGAAGCTTTTCAGCATCTTTCAGCAAATCCTTGTCGTTTTTATCGGTTGGAAAATGAAGGAAATCAACATCGAAAAAGAAATGTTCAAACGGACGATTAAAAACGCCGCGTTGACCAATAGACATTGCCCCGAAAGTATCACCGTGATAAGCACCATCCAGGGCAATTACTCTTTTCTTTACCTGATTCTTATTGAACCAATATTGAAATGCCATTTTAAGAGCGACTTCAACTGCAGTTGAACCATCGTCAGAAAAAAAGACTTTCGTTAAATCGGTTGGAAGAATATTCGTGATGCGTTCAGCTAATCTTATTGCTTGTGGATGTGTTGCGCCCGCAAATATAACATGATCAAGTTGTGTAAACTGCTCTGAAATTGCCTTTCCTATGTGTTCGTTTCCGTGACCATGAACATTTACCCACCAGGAAGAGTTTGCATCGATATACGATTTTCCATCACTATCAAAAAGAACAGCGTCTTTTGCCTTAACAATATGAAGAGGTTCTTTGGCAGTCAACATCTGTGTAAACGGATGCCAAACGTGCTTTTTGTCTTTTTCTAATTCGTTTGATCGAGCCATGACTTAGCAGCTTTTGCAATTGTTTCCTGACTAAAATCTTCAAATTCCGGAATGTAAGTAATCTTCATTTCAGGAAAGTAAGACGAGTAAATTTCTTCTGAACTTTTGTTCGGTTTACCGTTAATGATGAGCCCGGCAACTTCAATTTCTCTTTGAAAAAGTGTGCTTAAGGTTAACAAAGTATGATTGATACTCCCCAAATAATGCTGCGTTACAACAAAAACCGGCAAATGCCACAATTGGAAAAGATCAACAAAACACAAGCCTTCTTTATTGATTGGCACCATCAAACCTCCCGCTCCTTCTATCAGTGTTGTTTTCTCAAAAACAGGTAATTCAAAGTCGTTTTCATCCAAATGAATTCCATCGATTTCTGCAGCAGCGTGTGGAGATAAAGGTTGTGTCAACAAATGTTTTGCAGGAATAATGACCGTCTCAGAAGTCATCGAACGCACAAATTCGCTGTCGAGTGAATCCAACTCACCACTTTGGATCGGTTTCCAATAATCAGCTTTCAACGCCTCGCAAAGCACAGCACTGCAAACTGTTTTTCCAATATTGGTTCCAATTCCGGTAACGACAAACGATTTCATTCTTGCTTAAACATTCAAGATTAATATTAAACAACAGATTCTTGAGCAGCTATTTTAGCTTTCAATAGCAACATAAAACTATCGAAATTCTCTTTCCCTAAAATGGTTAATGAAATAATATCATAAAGACGATTTTCTTGCGTGAAAAGATAGATCTCTTCCTGATTCACTATAAAATAACTGATCATGTGCCATTTCAAATCCAGATTTGCACCTTCTGATCTGTAACTCATCCCTTCATCATCAAAACCAAACGTAAAATCCTGATTTGATTTATTGGCATTTTTTTCCAATCCGGCTATATACTTGGTATAAGCAGTATTGAACTGGTTTCTGTAATAAGTAAACACAATCCAAATCAGGAACAAGATGATTGCTCCAAACCAATAGAAGAAAGCTACTTTTGTAATGAATCCAGCGATTACGGATGCTAAACCAAGAGCAACAATAATTCGAGTAGGAAGTTTTTTGAATTGACGTTTTCTCTCAAAATCAAAGTAATTTTTATAAATGCGTTTTGAACGCTCCAAATCAAACTTAACGTCAACCGATGTCATATGGCTATTCTATAGTTAATTAAGATCGTAGCTCCGCTTTAAGCTGCTTTTCCAGTTCACCTTTAATAGCATTCATAATACCGTCAACCTGCGTATCTTTCAGCGTTTGTTCAGCATCCTGAAAAATGAACGAAACTGCATAAGACTTCTTCCCTTCCGGCAAGTTCTTTCCTTCATACACGTCGAACAATGAAATGTTTTGAAGAATTTTCTTATCCACCTTACGAGCTATCCCTTCGATTTCAGAGAACTTCACTTTCGTATCCAATAACAAAGAGAAGTCGCGTCGAACTTCAAACGTTTTTGGCAATTCCTTGTATTGTGTTTTTGAAAGTTTCAATGAATCTAAAATTGCATCCCAATCCAAGTCAGCAATAAAAACATCCTGTTTTACTCCGAAATGCTTCTTGGAAGCTCTATTCACCCAGCCAATTGTTCCTACCTGGTTTTTCAAAACAAAAAGTACTTCACCATCTACAAACAAACCTTTTTCTTCAAGAGGAGATTCTTTATACAGTGATAATAATCCAAGACGCTCAAAAATATTTCGAACAACAGCCTTGATTGCGTAATAACTGCTTCCCTCTTGTTTTTGAGACCAGCTTTCTTCCGTTTTAGCTCCTGTAATTGCTAAAACCAATCGTTTGTTCTCTAAATATTGGTCGCCAACTTTCTTGTAAACTTTACCTGTTTCAAATAAACGAAGGTTAGGTCGCTGACGATTCTGATTGTGCGCAACCGTCTCCAATACCTGAAAAATCAAGGTTTGACGCATTACACTTAAATCATTACTTAAAGGGTTAAGCAACTCAACGTTCTCTGCAGAAAGCAAAGTTGAACCACCTAATTTCTCAACGTAGGAAGAAGAAGTCAATGAGTTATTCATTATCTCATCGAAACCAAGCCCAACCAAAACTTCAGACAAACGAACTCCCAAAGCTTCCAGATCCGGTTTTTGGGCTACAACCAATGAGGTATTCATTTTAGCGGGGAATGGAATACTGTTGAACCCAACAATGCGAAGAATTTCTTCAATTACATCAATCTCACGATCAACATCCACTCGATAGTTTGGAACCAACAATTCCAATTCCTCATTCGATTCTTTCGTAATTTCAAAATCCAATGATTTCAAAACACTCTTGATCTGATCATTTGGCAATTGATGTCCAAGAACACTTGCACAACGAGCAAAACGCAGAACTACTTTTCTCTTTTCAATTTTCGTTGGATAAATATCCTGAATATCCGAAGCGATACTTCCCCCAGCAACTTCCAGAATCAACTGAGTTGCACGTTGAATCGCATATGGAACTAAATCCACATCAACACCACGTTCAAAGCGGAAACTAGCGTCAGTCGACAATCCGAAACGCTTAGCAGTTTTACGAACAGAAACAGGATTGAAATATGCAGCCTCTAGAAAAACAGAAGTCGTATTATCGTTAATTCCTGAATCAATTCCACCAAACACACCAGCAATGCACATTGCTTCGTTAGCATTCGCGATTACTAGATCTTCAGAAGTCAATTCACGTTTCTCACCGTCAAGCGTGGTGATTATCTCTTTTTCATTTGCTTTTCGAACAACTACTTTTCCGTCCACTTTCGCAGCATCAAATGCATGCAAAGGTGTTCCCAACTCACGCATTACGTAATTGGTAACGTCAACAATATTATTGATAGGTGAAAGTCCAACAGCACGTAACTTATTTTGTAACCAGGTTGGAGAAGGTTTTACTTCAACTCCTGAAAGTGTAATTCCCATGTAGCGCGGACACTTCTCAGCATCTCTCACTTCAATCTCTACTTTAAGGTCTGCAGATTTCGCAGGAAGATTTACTTCTTTCAGTTTAAGTGTTGCAGTTGAGTTGTTATGACAAACATCATAAGCCAACACATCACGAGCTACGCCAATATGTCCGAGCGCATCTGCTCTATTTGGTGTTAAACCAATTTCTATTTGAGTATCGCTTTCCAATTGAAGGATAGCAGCTGCTGGAGTTCCTGGAACAGCACTTGGATCCAAAACTAAAATCCCATCATGACTTTTACCAAGTCCCAATTCGTCTTCTGCACAAAGCATTCCATGCGATTCAACGTCACGGATTTTAGAAACCTTAATTTTCAATGAGTCGTCTGGAGAAGGATAAATGGTACAACCAACAGTCGCCAAAAGCACTTTTTGTCCTTTAGCCACATTCGGAGCTCCACAAACTACTTGAAGAATTTCTTTACCAGTATTGACTTTCGTCACTTTCAAACGATCAGCATTCGGATGTTGCTCACATTCTACAACTTCAGCAACAATTACGCCTTCCAATCCACCTTTTACAGTTTCAATAACCTCAAATCCTTCAACCTCTAATCCGGTATCAGTAAGTAATCCTTCTAATTCTTCAGCTGTTCTAGGTGAAGGCAAGTATTCGTTGAGCCAATTGAGTGATATCTTCATTTTTCAAATTATGGTTCACAAAAATAAGAAAAAGCATAGCTTTTGATAGAATCTGCCTTTGCAGATTATCATAAGTTTTGCCAGCTCATTTTTTCGCTTAGTATTTTTTGTTCTTCGAACTCGGTTTTTGATAATTGAAACATGAAATCGCACACAATAACACGTGTGTACGGGCGAAACATTTTTCGCCCCTACGCACACCTTTAATCTATTTTTGCTTAGTTAATTTCCTTAATTTCGTTCCATGTCAAAATGCCTCTTCTGCTTCTTACTTTTGACTTTGTGTTTTGGGAATTCCATTGGTTTTTCTCAAACTAACTCCACTATTAGTGGGACTGTAACTACCGAAGAAAGTGGCGAAACACAAATTGGAAGTGGAATTTACGTTCTAGAACTAAAAAAAGGAACAACAACTAATGAGAATGGTTTCTATTCCATCACCATTCCGCAAGGACAATACCATATTCTATTTCGTTCACCCGAATTTCCTGCTGATACGCTTTTGATAAATCTAACTGCCGACACTTTACTTAATCACAGCTTTGTAGATAAAAAACATAGTTTGGGAGAAGTGGAAATAAAGGGAGACCCCAACGCCAATGTGAATTCCACTAAAATTGGTCAAATTGAACTGGATATTGAATTGGTGAAGAAGCTTCCTGCTTTTTTAGGAGAAGTGGATGTTATCAAAACACTGCAATTACTTCCAGGTGTTTCATCCGTAAGTGAAGGTGGACAAGGTTTTTATGTTCGAGGTGGCTCTCCTGATCAGAATTTAGTTTTGTTAGATAACGCAACGGTTTACAATGCTTCTCACCTATTTGGATTCTTCTCAGTGTTCAATTCTGATGCAATAAAGAATGTAAATCTGATCAAAGGCGGAATGCCTGCGAACTTCGGTGGACGCTTATCTTCTGTTCTTGAAGTCAACATGAATGATGGAAACAAGAACAAATTCAAAGCCACCGGAGGTTTAGGCTTGATATCTTCGCGTTTGACACTTGAAGGCCCGATGTTCAAAAAGCGTGGTTCATTCATTGTTTCTGCAAGAAGAACGTATATCGATCTCTTCATGAAGTTATTGATTAAAGATTCTTCTCCTTTCAAAGGAACATCTTACTACTTCTACGATTTCAATGCGAAGTTTCAATACAAACTGGGACCAAAAGACAACATCTATTTGAGCGGATACTACGGGAAAGACCTTTTCAATTTTGGAAACAAGAACGATGATTTCAATGTAAAAATGCCCTGGGGAAATGGAATTGCTTCCTTGAGATGGTCTCACCAATTCTCCAATAAATTGATGATGAATACCACAACATCATTTACTGATTATCAATTCAGTTTTGGATCCGAGCAAGATGAATTCAAATTTGCAATCAACTCTGGAATTCGTGACATCAACGCTAAAGTTGGGTTTTCCTATTATCCTGAAGGCCGCCATAGTTTGAAATGGGGATTGGATTATTGTTTTCACATCTTTACTCCAACAAGCATTAGTGCATCTCAAGAAGATGTGGTTTTTGATACCGGATTATCACAGAAATTATACAGTCATGAATCTGCAGTTTATGTTGCGGATGAATTTGACGCGAATGAGTTTATTAAGGTGAATGCTGGATTGCGTTATACAACTTATCAATTTGTTGGTCCATTTACCCGTTATGTAAAGAATGTGATTGGGAATCCAGACAGTACAATCACTTATGACAAAAACGATCTGATTGCTTTCTACCAAGGTTTAGAACCGCGTATTTCCACTCGAATTATGACTGGAGAGTACAGCAGTATTAAAGCGGGATACATGTACAATTATCAATTTGTTCAGCTAACAAGTTTCAGCGCAGTTTCTTTGCCAACCGATATTTGGTACCCAACAACAGATAAAGCGAAACCACAACAGGGTTATCAGGCTTCAATTGGATATTTCCAAAATACCAAAAACGGAAAATGGGAAGGCTCCGTTGAATTGTACTACAAACACATGAAAAATCTTGTGGAATTTAGTCAGGGTGCTCTTCCTTCTGATAACGTTAACGACAACACGGATAACTTGATGGTTTTTGGAACAGGTTGGAGTTATGGTGCCGAATTCTTCATTAAACGAAAAGTTGGAAAATTGAATGGCTGGATTGGTTATACCTGGGCAAAAACAATGCGTTTATTTCCCGATATTCAAGTGGAAGCTTATCCGGCAAAATACGACAGAAGACACGATTTAACGGTAGTTGGAATCTATGAACTGAGTGATCGATGGACTTTTGGAATGTCATTCATTTTTGCAACCGGAAATACACTTACACTTCCAAACAGTTGGTACGTTCAAGACCAAAACCTTCTTTTTGAATATGGCAGTAGAAACGGTACGCGAATGGTTCCTTACCATCGTTTGGATCTATCCGCAACTTATTATGTAAAGCCAACAAAGATGAAAACGGATAACGAAGGAAACGAAATTGAGGTAAAACGAAAGATTCAGCAAAACTGGAATTTCTCCGTGTATAATATTTACAACAGGGCAAATCCTTACTTCTTGTATGTGGACAGTGATGGAGCTTTACTTCAGAACACCTTCAAAATAAGCGTGAAACAAGTGTCATTATTCCCTATCTTACCAAGTGTAACATGGAACTTCGAATTTTAATAGCAGCATTTATTTTCCCAATTGCAATTGGATTGGGACTTTCTTCATGCACGAAGGAAGTAAAGATTGATATTCCTGATTACGAGCAAAAACTGGTGATTGACGGTAGAATTGAAACTGGTCAACCTCCGCTTGTTCTCATTAGTAAAACACAGAATATTTATGCTGAAACAAGTCTGGAGAATTTCTTAAACAGTTTTCAGTCGGGAGCAATAGTAACGGTTTCTGATGGCACGAATACGGTTGTGCTAGACGAGATTTGTTCCGACAATCTGCCAGCCGGAACTGAAGCCATTGCCGCAGAATTATTTGGTATTCCAGAAGACGAATTAGCGAATTATCATTTATGCGCTTACACTACTTTCAATACAGCAATTTGGGGGGAAGTTGGAAAAACGTACTCTTTGAAGGTAGAATTTGAAGGAAAAGTATACACTTCTTCTACTAAAATTGAACAGCCAACAGCTTTGGATTCTGTTTATTGGAAGCCAGATCCTGATCCAGATCCGGGTTATGGTTTTTCGTGGGCACGACTTTCTGATCCTGGAAATCAATATGATGCATATATGTGGGAAGTGAAGCAAATCAATATGGTTAATGGTTCTCCAAAAGACGCCAACTTTACTAAGACATATAGTCCGGTTTTCGACGATGAGTTTATCAATGGTCAAACGTTTGATTTTGGCTACGAAAATCCAATGTCATGGGACGAAGATGAAGATGTTGAAGATCAGAACCGAGGTTATTACAAAATGGGAGATTCTGTTGTCATAAAGCTTTCGAAGCTGTCTCCAAACGTTTATGATTATTTCGAAAAGAAGTATTTACAGCTGCAAACCAATGGAAATCCTTTTGCCAGTCCTACGTTTATTCCAACCAATATAACAGGCGGAGCAATTGGAGTTTGGGCGGGCTTCTCTCCTAGTTTTGATACACTTTACTGCGTCGAATAATTACAAACGACAAATTACTAATTACAAATGGTTCATAATTCGTAATTAGCAATTTGTAATTGGTCATTGGTTATTAGTAATTTTGACTTGTGGAAGAAAAGGATTTCATAAACGTTCGGAAGATTATTTCAAGCCGTAGTCCGCGATTATACAAGTGGATTCCGGGATTCATCATTCGTTATATTGAACGTATAGTTCATCAGGATGAAATAAATAACTTCATTAAAACACACCACAATTCAAAAAACCAGGAATTTTGCGCCGATGTGGTGAAATACCTGAATATCACTTACGAGATAAAAGGTCTTGAGCGTATTCCAAAAGAAGGGAAATGTGTTTTAGCAATGAATCACCCACTTGGTGGAATGGACGCTATTATTCTCATAGATGCCTTACGGAATCACAGGACAGACATCAAGTTTATTGTAAACGACCTTTTATTGAACCTTGAACCCTTAAAAGGGATTTTTGTTGGTGTAAACAAAAGTGGAAAAACGAAGGGTTCCAGTTTGAAAATGGTTAATGAATTGTTTGCTTCAGATAATTTAATTGGTATTTTTCCAGCTGGCTTAGTAAGCCGAAGAACAAAAGGTGTAATTCGTGATTTGGAGTGGAAGAAAACATTCATCAAACAATCAAAAGCAAATAACCAGACCATTCTTCCAGTGCATATTGAAGGAAGGCTTTCGAATTTCTTTTATCGCCTTTCGAATTTCAGAAAATTTCTTGGCTTGAAGGCAAACATAGAAATGTTGTATCTTTCAGATGAGCTGTTCAAACAACGGAATCAACATATCGTATTTACCGTTGGTGAACCAATTAGTACAGAAGAATTAAACAAATTCAAGAACGATAAAGAAGCTGCTCGCTGGATGCAAGAACATGTGATTAACCTGCCTAAAAACAGCACGATTCTTGATCAAGGCGGGTCGCAATACAAAAATGAAAACGAACAATGATGGAACCTATCATAGATCCAATTGACAGAGATATACTTGAACGCGAAATGAAAAACGCGGGATTGGTACGTATTACGCGCAAAGGTGAAAATGAAATCTACATTTTAAATCAACACAACGCTCCAAACGTTGTTAAAGAAATTGGCCGTTTGAGAGAAGTTACTTTTCGTGCTGCTGGTGGTGGAACGGGATTAGCGCTTGATCTTGATGAATTTGATACAGACGAATTGTGCTACGAACAATTAATCGTTTGGTCGCCGGAAGACAGAGAGATTATTGGCGGATATCGTTTTATCTGCTGTGAGAAAGCCATTCTGTCTCCAACGAACATTCAACTTTCAACAGCTCATTATTTCGAATTCACAGAGAAATTTGTGAAAGAATATTTGCCAAAAACGATAGAATTAGGAAGAAGCTGGGTTCAGCCGAATTTCCAACCAACGGTAAATCCAAGAAAAGGACTTTACGCTTTAGATAATATTTGGGATGGATTGGGCGCTTTGGCCAGAACTTATAAGGACATCAAGTATTTCTTTGGAAAAGTGACTATGTACCCGAATTACGACAGAGAATCAAGAGATTTCCTGTTACATTTCATGCATCATTACTTTCCGGATAACGAGAATTTGATGAAACCCTTTACTCCACTTCAACAAGATTATGACAGAAGTTATGTTGAAGAACAGTTGAAAGGCTTAGAGTTTAAAGACGGTTTCAAAGTACTGAATACATATGTTCGTGCTCGTGGAGAAAATATTCCACCGTTGGTCAATATCTACATGAATTTATCTCCAACCATGAAAACCTTTGGAACTGCTGTAAACCATGAATTTGGTGATGTAGAAGAAACAGGAATTTTGGTCACTTTAGATGATATCTACGACGATAAGAAGGAACGACACGTAAACTATTAGTTACGAGTGAAGAATTACGAGTTATGAGTTGTTTTAATTCACTCATAACTCGTCACTTCTAACTCATAATTATTTTTGTGTGCTAGGGCAAACGAAATCTGTTCTTGGAACATTCGTTTCTGAAATGGCTTTGTAACCACCTTCAACTTCCTTGAAATTATCCCAACCACGCGCTTTCAAAATGGATGCTGCAATAATGCTTCGGTAACCACTTTGACAATGCAAAATGAACGGTTGATCTTTCGGTAATTCGTGCAACTGATTGTTTAAGAAATCTAACGGAAGACTTTGAGCATCAGCAACATGATCAGCGCTGTATTCTCCAGGTTTGCGCACATCAATAACGATTGGTTTACTTTCGTAGGCTTTCGCAAATTCATCAGCTGAAATACGTTCAATAGAATCCCATTCGCTTGAATAGTTTTTCCAGGCATCCACTCCGCCTTTCAAGTAACCAATAACATGATCGTAACCGACACGAGCCAAACGTTTAACCGTTTCTTCTTCCATTCCTGGTTCAGTAATCAGGAGAATCTCTTGTTTCACATCAGGCAATAAAGCACCAACCCAAGGAGCAAATGTTCCTTCCAAACCAATACTGATTGAATTTGGAATAAATCCTTTTGCGAAATCAGCAGCTTTGCGCGTATCCAACATTACAGCACCAGTTTCATTAGCCGCGGCTTCAAAAGATGCTGGATCCAACGCATTCATTCCGCGCTTCATT
The DNA here is from genome assembly GCA_946479125.1 of uncultured Flavobacteriales bacterium. The sequence continues at coordinate 1,520 of CAMLET010000026.1, read as the reverse complement.
ACTTCTGTGATTGAATCTGAGCCATTTTTATTCATTGCTACGTTCATTCCGAAATATCCCGGAGGGGGCAATAAACCGTCTGTTACTTCGTGTACAAATTCAGCTTCCGTCATATCAGCGCGTAAAGCATAATTCATTGCTTTTTGCTCACCGATTGTACTTACCGTTTCTTTACTCATGTTCTTACCACAAGCGCTTCCTGCTCCGTGAGCAGGATAAACAGTAACGTCATCAGCCAATGTCATGATCTTTGTGCGAAGTGAATTGAACAGCGTTGCTGCCAATTGTTCCTGAGTCATTGTTGCTGATTTTTGAGCTAGATCTGGTCGACCTACATCACCAATAAACAATGTGTCACCGGAGAAAACGGCAGTATCTTTTCCATTTTCATCTTGCAACAAGTAACATGTACTTTCCATTGTATGTCCCGGAGTATGCAAAACTTTGAAAGTTGCATTTCCCAGTTTCAACAATTCACCATCTGTTGCGATATGTGCTTCGAAAGCCGTTGTAGCATTCGGACCATAAACGATTGTTGCACCAGTTGCTTTTGCCAGGTCAACATGACCAGAAACAAAATCTGCGTGAAAATGCGTTTCAAAAATGTATTTGATCTTCACACCATCGCGCTCTGCACGTTCAATGTAAGGACCAATTTCTCTTAATGGATCTATGATAGCAGCTTCATTACCAGAAGTAATATAGTAAGCTCCTTGCGCCAAACATCCTGTATAAATTTGTTCTATTTTCATGTCTCTATTATATATTCGATGTCGAATAGTGTTGTAAAGTTAAGCTTTATTTCAGGCTCAAATTCAACCAAAAATCAATTAATTATTGCTCCCCTAATTGTTAACAAATAGAATAACGGAGATGGAAATTACACTGATAAAGATCCAAAGTCCAATTCCCTGAAGTAATGGTTTGAATCCCACAGCCTTTATGTTTTTCATCGATAATCCTGCACCAATAAGGAATAAGGTAATAGTCAATCCTTTTTTCGCAATCATCACTAATACGTCATAACCGTCTTTGAATTGCGGGAAATTGGTACTAATTATCATTGCCACTATGAAAAAGCCAATGAAATATGGAATTCGAAGTTTCTTTCCATCCGCTTTTGAGAACATCATTGTCAAAATAGAAAGTGGAATGATCCAAAGCGCTCGCTCTAATTTAATTGTTGTAGCAATTTGAAGTGCCTCTTCTCCATATTTTGAAGCTGCGCCAACTACCGAACTAGTGTCGTGAATTGCTATTGCACACCAAAGCCCGAAATCGGCCTGTGATAAATGCAGCCATTTTCCAATTACGGGAAAGATCAAAAGTGCAACGGAATTCAAAATAAAGATGGTTCCAAGTGCCACGCTCATTTGCTTCTCATCAGCTTTAATCAGTGGCGAAACAGCTGCAATTGCACTTCCACCACAAATAGAAGTTCCGCTGGAAATCAGGTACGAGATCTTTTTGTCAATCTTCAACCATTTACCCAGCAACCATCCAACTAAAAGTGTCAATAC
>CAMLET010000025.1 GCA_946479125.1 uncultured Flavobacteriales bacterium | reverse complement strand
GACCACCGAGATCTACACTCTTTCCCTACACGACGCTCTTCCGATCTCAGTACGTACGCTTTCCGGAACTTACGCTCAAACAGATGGAACATTGTTGCCTGGTTACAACCAGCAAAGTAGAGTTTTAGGATTGAACCCGTCATTTGATGGTGGTTTCGCAGGATTCTTGTTTGGTCAGCAATCTTACTCAGTATTTGGTCGCGAGAACGGATACCACATTGGTGAACTTGCTGCGTCGAATGATTGGTTGGTGCAAAATTCAGCAATTAACCGTCAACACACGGTGACGCATTCTCAAACAATTACCGGAAGAGGAACATTGGAGCCAATCAAGGATTTAACTATCGATCTTTCATTGAACAGAAATGAAACTCAGAATACAAACGATTTCTTCCGTTTCAATGACGATACACAGCAGTTCGAATCGCAAAGTTTGTATAGAACTTCAACGTTGACGTATTCAACTATTTCTATCGGAACTGCATTTGAGAAATTAGGTCAGGGTTATGCTTCAGGTAACTTCGACAGAATGATCGAAAGGTCTAAAGAAGTTTCTCAGTATTTCGGAGTAAGAAACGCGAACTCTGTTGGAACAGTTGGTGATTATGCAAGCGGATACGGTCAAACACAACAAGATGTATTGATCGGATCGTTCTTATCTTCTTATACTTCAAGCAGTGTGACTCAGCGTTCGGTGAATCCATTCTCTTCTTTACCATTGCCAAACTGGACAATTAACTACAATGGATTAACAAAGTTCCCTTTCATGAAAGATCGTGTGAAAAACTTCGTAGTTCGTCATGGTTATTCATCAACGGTTAGTATGGCAGGTGTTCAATCGAATTTGAACTCAACTGTGGATGCAAACGGAAACTATAATGCACGTGATTTGAACGACAACTTCATCGCTGGAAACAATGTTCAAGCTGTTACAATTACAGAACGTTTCTCTCCATTGATCGGTTTCGATGCAACATGGAATATCAAGAAGCAAGGTTTGATCACGAAGTTTGAGATCAAGAAAGACCGTTCTGCAACTTTATCGTTGAATAACAATCAGGTAACTGAAGTTCTTGGAAACGAGATCGTGATTGGAACAGGATACAAATTTGAAAAAGTACGTTTCCCTTTCAAAATCAAACAAGCACGACCTGAGAATCCGTTGAACATTCGTTTCGACTTTACATTCCGCGATAACTTAACAGTAATTCGTAAAGTGGTTGAAGGAACAACTCAGGCAACTGCCGGACAACGTGTAATCTCAATCAAATCTTCTGTTGACTACAACGTAACGAATAATTTGATTCTTCAATTGTATTACGATCAGGTAATTACAACGCCGAAGATTCAAACTTCTTACCCAACAGGAAACTTGAGCACAGGTATTCGTTTAAGATTTAACTTAGGCGGTATCTAATGCATATACGTGAAGCGAAACCTGGCGATGAAACTGCAATTCATGGTTTAATTGTTGAATTGGCCGTTTACGAGCGTGAGCCTAATGCAGTCATCAACACACCAGAGAATCTTTACATCGATTTGTTTCAGGACAAAGTTTGTTATGCACTTGTAGTTGAAGAAAACAATTTGGTGGTTGGTTTTGCGCTGTACTTTATTTCGTATTCAACCTGGAAAGGTCGCTGTTTGTATCTCGAGGATTTCTATGTGAAAGAAGAATACAGACGCGGAGGAATTGGTTCCGAACTGTTTGTCAAAGTAGTAGATATTGCCAAAGAACTTGGCGTAAAGCGAATGGATTGGCAGGTGTTGGAATGGAACGAGCCCGCAATCAAATTCTACAAAAAGCACGAAGCGATTTTGGATCCTGAATGGATCAACGGACGATTCTTTTTCTAATTGAAAATGTAAAATTGAAAATTGAAGAAAGGTCACTGAGTCCCGAAACTTCGGGAAAGTGCCATTCTTTTCAATTCGTACTTAGTAATTACTAATTAGTAATTAACTTCGTGACATGTTATTAAGGCCTTTTTTGAGCAATCAGCCGCTGGTGGTACTCTTGTTACTTCCGGTAATGGCGCTGTTCATTATTCTTAATCTCACTTTTCATTACCATAATCCAACAGATATAATCAATCTTGGTTTATTAGGTAAAATTGCTGCCATTCCTGTTTGGCTCAGTGTAGGCTTATCCGCACTTTTTATATTGGGGAATGCCGTTTTACTCAATTACCTTTTTAATAAACATGACTTTTTAGAGAAGAACAGTTATGCACCTTCGCTGTTTTACGTAGTGTTTATGACATTTAGTCAAAGCTTCTACAACTTTGATGCTTTGTTGATTGTTCACCTGCTTTTTCTCTGTATTTACCGTCTCTTATTTGTGCTTGAAAACGGTGAAAGAAACGGTGCGCGTATCTATAACATTGCGTTATTGTTCGGATTAATCGTTGTTCTGCTTCCGCAAATTGTTGTTTTACTGCCTTTTCTGTGGCTTGCCGTTCGAATGAATAAATCAATTGGCTTTAAGGAGTTTGTTTTATTGCTTTTGGGAACTTCATTGATTGTGTTTAACGGACTAATGTTCTGGTGGTTTTCCGGTCATGCTATTGGATTGCGAATTCTTCGTGAAGCTTCTAATATAAAATATGAAACAGTAGTTTTAATTGCTACAGGTTCGGTATTGGTCATCTATTTATTGTTGAGCTCAATTGGTGTTCGCATTCGTTTGCAGAAAAGTTCCATACGTTTCAAGAAGATCAATAGAAGTTTGTTGGTTATGGTACTTGCTACTTTGGCATTTGGAGTGGCGGAACTTATTTTTTATCAACAAGTAGAATGGTTCAACCTGGTTTTCGTGCCAGTAGGGTTTTTATTCACGTTCGCATTCATTAGTTCTTTCTGGAAACAGGTGGCTTCAGGCTTCTTTTACCTTACTTTTTTACTAGCTGTTATTAAATTTTTCATCCACGCTGGTTGGTTCAACTAACGGTTTGACTACCTTTGTGGGCATCAATAACGGGCTATTAAGTCCTTATACTTATTCAAATGAAATTTGGTGTTGTTACCTTCCCGGGATCCAATTGTGACGAAGACATGGTTTACGTATTGGAAACTGTTATGAATCAAAAGGTTGAGAGACTTTGGCACAAAGATTCAGATCTTAAAAATGTAGACTTTGTAGTATTGCCAGGAGGATTCTCTTACGGTGATTATTTGCGCTCTGGTGCAATTGCGAAATTGTCGCCAATCATGTCTTCTGTAATGGATCATGCTGATAAAGGTGGTTTTGTAATGGGAATTTGTAACGGATTCCAAATTCTTACAGAGTCAGGTTTATTGCCGGGTGCTTTGCTGCATAACAACACGCAGAAGTTTATCTGTAAAAATGTTTATCTGAAACCTGCAACGTCAAACACTGCAATTACAAAAGGTTTAGATTTAGAGAAAGCATATAAAATTCCTATCGCTCACGGTGAAGGTCGTTTTTACGCTCCTGAGGATACAATGAAATCAATTATTGATAACGATCAGGTATTGTTCCATTACGCAGATGCTGAAGGTCAGGTTTCTGATCTTGCAAATCCAAATGGATCTTTGTTGAACATTGCTGGAATTTGTAATGCGAAACGCAATGTATTCGGAATGATGCCGCATCCAGAACGTGCTGCAGATGCAAATCTGGCAAACGAAGACGGGAAACGCTTTTTCGAATCTATTTTAAAATATTGCTAGAATGAAGGTATTACTATTGGGGTCAGGTGGAAGAGAGCATGCTATTGCTTGGAAAATAGCGCAAAGTTCACACCTTGAGCATTTGTATATTGCACCAGGTAATGCAGGTACACGTCAGCACGGAACAAACGTTCCAATGGGCGTGAATGATTTCGAAAAAATAAAGAGTTTCGTTCTTGAGAACGAGATTCGTTTAGTTGTTGTTGGACCAGAAGATCCGTTGGTGAATGGAATTCATGACTTCTTTTTGGCTGATGAACAATTGAAGAAGGTTCCGGTGATCGGACCAAATAAAGTTGCAGCTCAATTGGAAGGAAGTAAGGATTTCGCTAAAGCATTTATGGCGCGTCACAATATTCCTACAGCGAAATACGCAACGTTTACAAAAGATACACTTGAAGAAGGTTATACTTTTCTTGAGAAACTGAAAGCACCTTACGTTTTGAAAGCGGACGGTTTAGCTGCCGGAAAAGGAGTGTTGATCATTGAAGATTTGAAAGAGGCAAAAGCAGAATTAAAAAGCATGCTTGCTGACGCTAAATTTGGTGATGCTTCTTCACGAGTGGTAATCGAGCAATTCTTGAAAGGAATTGAGTGTTCTGTTTTCGTTTTAACTGACGGAGACAGCTACAAAGTACTTCCTGAAGCAAAAGATTACAAACGTATTGGTGAAGGTGATACTGGATTGAATACAGGTGGAATGGGAGCAATATCTCCAGTTCCGTTCTGTGACGCTACGTTCAAAGATAAGATCGAAAACCAAATCATCATTCCTACAGTTAAAGGATTGAAAGCTGAAGGAATTGTATACAAAGGCTTCATTTTCGTTGGAATCATTAATGTTAAAGGAGAACCTTTCGTTATTGAATACAACTGTAGAATGGGTGATCCGGAAACAGAAGTGGTAATGCCGCGTTTGAAATCGGATTTGTTAGACTTGTTTGAAGGTGTTGCAACGAATACACTTTCTGAATGTGATGTTCAGTTCGACGAAAGAACGGCGTGTACGGTAATGATGGTTGCTGGTGGTTATCCGGGAGATTACAAAAAAGGCGACATTATTGAAGGATTCCATAATGTGCAGGAAAGCTTGGTTTTCCATGCCGGAACTGCCGCTGATGGTCCTGTTGTTACCACAAACGGTGGACGTGTTTTAGCAGTTACTTCTTACGGGAAGAATCTGGAAATTGCACTTTCTCGTTCATACGAATCCATTGATAAATTGAGTTACAAAAACGCTTACTACCGAAAAGATATCGGTCAGGACGTACTGTAGAAGGATTATTACTTCAAAAACATAACGTAAGGGCGAATCATCATTCGCCCTTACTGTTTTATACTAGAACCTTTTTTGTATCTTCATTCCAATTATTTAGCATTTGGATCCTTCCGTCGTCATTATACTTGCAATGCTTATTCTCTGTGCGTTTTCGTCGGGAATGGAGATTGCATACGTTTCTTCAAATAGACTGAAAGTCGAACTGGACATTTCCAAGGGTTCATATTCCGGACGATTACTTGCACTTTTCTATAAAAACGAAGGACATTTCCTTGCCACATTACTTTTACTCAATAATGTTGGGTTGGTGGTTTTTGGGATGTACAGTGCTCATTTGCTGGAGCCAATCATTAGAAATAACTGGCACATTCACGGGGATTTTACAGTTCTCTTGCTACAAACTGTTATCTCAACACTAGTGGTTCTTACCACGGCTGAGTTTCTTCCAAAAGTGCTTTTTCAGATCAATCCAAACACCTTGTTTAAGTTTGGGGCGGTTCCAATGGCGTTGATTTACTGGATTCTCTTTTTCCCAACCAAAATTATTGTGGGCATCAGTGGCGCGTTTTTGAAATTGCTTAGAGTCAAGATTCCGCAAACAGAAAAGGTCTTTTCCAGAGCCGATTTGCAACACTTTGTTGCCGACATGAACGAGCGTATCGAGGAAAGCGAAGATTTGGGTCATGAAATTCAAATCCTGCAAAACGCTTTGGATTTCTCAAACATCAAGGCGCGTGACTGCATGGTTCCACGATTGGAAATTGTAGCGATCGATGTCAAGGCCGACATTGCTGAACTTCATGCCTTATTGGTTGAGTCCCGTTTGTCTAAGATCTTGGTTTACAGAGATTCATTCGACAATATTATTGGTTATATCCACTCTTTCGAATTGTTTAAGCAGCCCGAAACGCTCACAGAATTGTTAAGACCAATTTCCTTCTTTCCTGAAGCCATGCCTGGAAAAGAGCTGTTGGAAAAGTTTACAAAAACCCGTCAAAGTATCGCAGTTATTGTGGATGAATACGGTGGAACTGCAGGAATTGTAACCATAGAAGACGTTATCGAACAAATTTTCGGAGAAATTGAAGATGAACATGATGAAGAAGATTGGCTGGAGGAACAGATCGACGAGAACAATTATCGTTTTTCAGCACGTGCCGAGATTTCTTACCTCAATAGAACCTATAACTTAAAACTTCCTGAATCGGAATCGTATGAAACTATTGGCGGATTGGTCATTCATTACCTTGAAAGCATTCCCGACCAACATGATGCTGTTAAGATCGAAGGCTTTGAATTGATCTGCGAAAGCGTTTCAGAACGTAAAATTGAGATTATTAAAGTTGAACTGAAATAATTAAAAAGTCAAAAGTCAAAAGTCAAAAGTCAAAAGTCAAAAGTCAAAAATGGAAGTTTATCATCCGTTTGTCATTCATTGAGTCTGTCTTCGTAATAAGAAATATTCCTCGTGTCCTTTGTGCCTTCGTGGTCGACGAATAATATGAGCGACTTATCTACCCACATTTTTCGCTCCGGAATTCAAACAGTTATCAATGAAAAATCACTACTTTTGCACCTTTCAAATCGATTTAGTTCGCATTCAATTTTTAGCAGATGAGCAACACAAAGAAAATCCAGGGAGCTTTAATTTCAGTTTATTACAAAGATGGTTTAGAGCCAATTGTACGTAAACTTCATGCAGACAATGTTACCATTTATTCAACTGGTGGAACACAGTCGTTTATTGAAGGACTTGGAATTCCTGTTACTCCTGTAGAAACGATGACTTCTTACCCTGAGATTTTTGGTGGACGTGTAAAAACGCTTCATCCAGCAATTTTCGGTGGAATCTTACATAGAAGAAACCTTCAGGGCGATTTGGATCAGGTAGAAGAATTTGATATTCCTACAATTGATTTGGTAATTGTTGATTTGTATCCTTTCGAAGAAACAGTTTCTTCAGGTGCAGAACATCAATCGATCATCGAGAAAATCGATATTGGTGGAATTTCTTTGATCAGAGCTGCAGCTAAAAATTACAATGACGTTGTTATTATTCCGTCAGTGAATGATTACGCTGCTTTCCTTGATATCCTGAATGCTCAGGGAGCTGCAACAACTATTGAGCAACGTAAGAATTTTGCGCGTTCAGCGTTCATGGTTTCATCTCATTACGACACACATATTTTCAATTACTTTAATCAGGAAGAATCACTTCCGGTATTCAAACAAAGTATTTTGGAGTCAACGCCACTTCGTTATGGTGAAAATCCACATCAGCGTGGTTGGTTTCATGGCGATTTCAATTCTATGTTTGATCAATTACACGGAAAAGAGCTTTCTTACAATAACTTATTGGATGTTGATGCAGCAGTTCAGTTGTTGGCAGAATATGAGAAGAACGATCCTACATTCGCCATTTTGAAACACAATAATGCTTGTGGATTGGCAACTCGTTCAACACTTGCACAAGCTTATGCAGATGCTTTGGCGGCAGATCCAACTTCAGCTTTTGGTGGAATTTTAATTGCAAACAGAACCGTTGACTTAGCAACTGCTGAACAAGTGAACGAGTTGTTCTGTGAAGTAGTGATTGCTCCCGCTTTTGATGCAGATGCGTTGGAATTGTTGAAGAGCAAGAAAAATAGAATCTTGTTGGTTCAGAGAAAAGTGGAGATGCCTAAACGTCAGTTCAGAACTTTGTTGAACGGAGTTTTGGAGCAAGATAAGGACATGCTTTCTGAAAACGCGAGCAATTTTGAGCAAAAAACCAAGACTGCACCAAATTCACAAGAAGTTGAAGATTTAATCTTTGCGAACAAATTGGTTAAACATACAAAGTCTAACACAATTATTTTGGCGAAGAATGGTCAGCTTTTAGCAAGCGGAACAGGACAAACTTCTCGTGTTGATGCTTTACGTCAGGCTATTGAAAAAGCGAAATCGTTTGGGTTTGACTTGAACGGTGCTGTGATGGCTTCTGATGCATTTTTCCCTTTCCCGGATTGCGTTGAAATCGCTAAGAATGCCGGAATTACTGCTGTTGTTCAGCCTGGAGGATCGATCAAAGATGAATTGTCAATTGACTACTGTAACGCAAATGGAGTTGCAATGGTCTTCACAGGAAATCGTCATTTCAAACATTAAAGTCACGGTGCAGTTTCGAGGAAATCAATGATTACCGAATAACTGACCAAAACCGACATATAGTCATTCTTCCCCGCAGTCTGTACTGCGGGGATTTTTTTATTCGATTTGTTGCGTAATTTTGCACCGGTTTAATAAAAGTATCGATTGCCAATTTAGCTTGAATCAAAGAATTACAATTTTATTTCTTGCTTCCATCTAAATTGACAATCCAAACAAAGTTTAGGATTTCATGAGAATAATAACATTACTATTCGTGCTGTTCAGTGCGTCTAGTTTCGCACAAACACGCTTTGTTGTTACATACAATAACACAACAAACAACGGAAAAGACGTCATTTCATTTATTGAAGATCACATCCCCGACACATACAACAGACATTTAGAAGCTAATACTGCTGAGTTTTCTACCGTTGTAGATTACGAGATTAGTTACGTGGTATCCATTTTGGAATTGGCTGATATTCATGATGCCGTTGTAAGAAAAGAACGTGCTGAAATCAATGTTTCCCAAAAGGCTGGAGGGAATAACTGTGAGCAGGCAATGCAGCTCTGTAGTTCGTCTTCTGTTCCGGGAAACAGTGGAGGATTTGGTACTCAGGAATTGCCAAATAACAATACAATTGATGGTTGTTTACGCGTTGAGCACCAATCTTCATGGTATTATCTGAATGTGCTTACTCCCGGAGACCTGGTATTCAGAATCAATCCTGATGACGATAATGACGATTACGATTTTGCCGTTTGGGGACCATTTACATCTGCTACAGCTGGAGCAAATTGTCCGCCGATAACATCTCCAATACGTTGTTCTTATTCTGAGGAAGATGGCAACACAGGTTTATCTTATAGTGCAAACGATCTAAGCGAAGATCAAAATGGAGATAAGTGGGTAAAAGAATTGTCAGTTTTCACTGGTCAGATTTATATTTTACTTGTTGATAATTACAGTGCTTCTTCGCAGGGATACAATATTCAGTTTAGTTATTCAGGAAACGTTTCTACCGCTGTTTTGGGATGTACGCCAGTTGTTTTGCCAGTTGGAATCTCTGAATTCGAAGGGTTGAAAGTTGGTAACGATAATGTACTTACATGGACAACCGAATCAGAACAAAACAATGATTTCTTCACTGTTCAATGGTCGGCAACAGGTTTACCAAACGAATGGCAGACGATTCAAACAGTTAATGGAGCAGGAGATAGTGAGACTACAAGAAATTACTCTGCAGTTCATTCTGATTACAGACAGAATTCATTGAATTACTATCGTTTGATTCAAACTGATTTTAATGGAAAAGAAACAATGATTGAAAAGATTGTTGCTATTGACAATAAAGTTGAAGAGAAGGAAGTTGTGAAGGTGATTAATCTTGTTGGTCAGGAAGTTAGCGTAAATGAAAAAGGAATTGTCATTTACATTTTCAAGGACGGAACACAACAAAAACGCTTCAATCAGTAAAAAATAAAATTTACTAAACGTTAGTTTTCAGCAAGTTACGCTTATTTCATAAGACGAATAGCCGTAATTACTCGACGAAAGCTTGTTTTTATACATTGAAACCCGCATTTAAATAAAATGCGGGTTTTTTCATTTCCGTTTTCACGTAACTTTTAGTTAGAAGTAACACACTAAATATCAGTCATATGAAAACTACATTACTATTACTCTTTGTTGTTTTGGTTACTACAACTTTTGGACAAACACAATTCAATATTCATCTCCCGAACAAATCTGCTGAACAATGCAAGGAATTCTTAAGTGAGTTGGATAAGAATATTTCAGATTCATACCATCGAACGATTTCCAATGAAAGGATCGTTTTCAATTCAATCACCAATTATGATTTGACATATGTTGAGCAGCTGTTGAATGAGCTTGGTGTGAGCGATGCGGTTGTCAGCAAAAGTAAAGAAGAGCGTTTTACGGTTGAGAAAGCAGGCGGAGTTGATTGCGAATTGGCCGAACAACTTTGTAGTTCATCCTCAGTTCCTGCAAACAGTTCTGGCTTTGGCATTCAGGAACTACCCAATAACAATACAATTGATGGTTGTTTAACGCTGGAGCATCAATCTTCGTGGTATTACATCAATATTCAAACCGGTGGAAGTCTCTCTTTGCGAATCAATCCGGTATTAGCTGCCGATGATTATGATTTCGCAATCTGGGGTCCCTTTACCGCCGCAAATGTTGGAGTGAATTGTCCACCAGTAACAAATCCTATTCGTTGTTCATACTCTTCAACACCCGGAAATACCGGAATTCGTGTTGGAGAACCCGATAACAGTGAAAATTCGTTTGGTGACCGATGGGTGAATGCTCTTACGGTTCTATCCAATGAAATCTATATTGTGCTGATCGATAATTTTAGTATTTCAGGTACTGGCTACAGTTTGGATTTTAATTGGGGTGGAAATACTACAACGGCAGTTATTGGTTGTACTCCGGTTGTACTGCCAGTTGAGATTAGTAGTTTCAATGGCGAATTCAAACATGGTTCGAATGTGCTTTCATGGACAACAGAAAGCGAAACGAACAATGATTATTTTGAAGTGGAATGGACGAATTCACCGGAAAGTAACTGGACAACTATTGACAAAGTGGATGGAGCTGGAGATCATGTTGGACAATTGAACTATGCATTAGCACATAAGGATTATAAGAAAAACGCATTGAATTATTATCGAATCAAACAAGTGGATTTTGATGGAGCTTCACGTGTTTATCCTCAAATGATTGTTGTTGACAATAGATTGGAGAACATGAGGGTGATGAAAGTGGTAAACCTGCTTGGACAAGAGGTTTCAGATCAGGAAAAAGGGCTCGTTATTTACATGTACGAAGACGGTTCATGTGAGAAAATTATGCGACTTTGATTCCGATAATCTGTTCAATAAAATTTGTTTTCTGTTGAATTGCGGTAAATAGCCCATTTTCATAGTGCTTCTAAGATTATTCTCGATTATTTCCTCTACTTTTGTAACCATTTTCGTCCTGTTACGAAAAAGAATACAGTTTATACCATAAAAGGGAGGCATTCAATGGGATTGTTTAATTTTCTTACGCAAGAGATTGCCATAGATTTAGGGACGGCTAACACGCTGATTATCATGAATGATAAAGTAGTTGTGGATGAGCCGTCAATCGTTGCAAAAGATATTCAAACCGGCAAAGTAGTTGCCATTGGAAAAAAGGCGCAACAAATGCACGGGAAAACGCATAAACTGATTGAGACAGTTCGTCCATTGAAAGATGGTGTAATTGCCGATTTCCAAAGTGCAGAACAAATGATTCGTGGGTTCATCAAAATGATCAATCCAGGGAAAAGGATGTTTAATCCTACACTACGAATGGTTATTTGTATTCCTTCAGGTATTACTGAGGTAGAAAAAAGAGCCGTTCGAGATTCAGCTGAGCATGCCGGAGCAAAAGAAGTTTATTTGATTCATGAGCCAATGGCTGCTGCAATCGGTATTGGTATCGATGTGGAAGAGCCAATGGGAAATATGATCATTGATATCGGTGGTGGTACTTCAGAAATTGCTGTCATTGCACTAGGAGGTATTGTCTGTGATAAATCAATTCGTATTGCGGGTGATGATTTCACTTCTGATATTGAAGAGTACATGCGTCGTCAACACAATATTTTGGTTGGTGAGCGTACTGCAGAGCAAATTAAAATTGAAGTTGGTGCTGCGTTACCAGAATTGGATAATCCGCCGGCAGATTACGCTGTTCGCGGTCGTGACTTAATGACTGGTATTCCAAAAGAGATCATAATTACTTATTCTGAGGTTGCTCATGCTTTAGACAAGACCATTTCTAAGATTGAAGAAGCGATCTTGAGTGCATTAGAGCAAACACCACCAGAACTTTCTGCGGATATCTACAAAACAGGTATTTACTTAGCAGGTGGTGGTTCAATGTTACGTGGATTGGATCGTAGAATCAATGAGAAAACGAAACTTCCGGTTCACATTGCAGAGGATCCATTGAGAGCTGTAGCACGTGGAACAAGTATCGCATTGAAGAATTTGGATCGTTTCCAATTCTTGATCAAGGATTAATATTTTAAATCAGATATATTGAAGCCTGAATTCGTAGTTGGATTCAGGCTTTTCTTTTTTGATAAGATGATTCCATTATTCGAGCCGTTTCTGTATTTTTGATTCATGCATATACCCGCTACTGCGCATGAATTACGTTGTTATTTTACCTGGATGGGAGATGATGGAATAGCACGGACGAAAGTGAAGAAAAATGCAGAAGTGGTGTTAGAAGATGCAAGAGAGAATTCAATCGTAGTGAATTCCTTTTATGTGGATGAGAAATATCCACTTCTTATAGATGCGCGGGGAATAAAATCGATTACGCGTGAAGCCCGTTCGTTTTTTACCACAAATGGTAGAGAAACAAACACAATGGCTTTTGCAATCCTTATCGATTCTTCTGTAAGCAAAGTGGTAGGTAATTTCTTCCTCGGAATTAATAAACCCGCCGTTCCAACAAAATTATTTACAAACGAAAAAGAAGCTGCCAAGTGGTTGTTGAATCTGTGATGAAGGAGAATGTGAAGAATAAGGATTATATTCAACAGCGTTCCAATGATATTTTGGATGTGATTATGGCATACGCCCGTCTGGAGTTTAATCAGAAAACGGAAGTAAAAGGAGAGGGAGACGTTTTCGATTCTATTGCTGCAGGAGTGAACATGCTCGGCGAAGAATTAGAGAATTCTGTAGTTACCATAAATGAGAAGGAAGCCCTTCTGAAAGAGGTGCATCACCGGGTGAAGAACAATCTTCAAATCATTTCCAGTTTAATGAATCTTCAAGCTTCAAATACGGATGATCCCGTGTTTCTGGCACTTGTTCGTGAATGTAAGAACAGAATTTCTTCTATGTCGATGATTCATGAAATGCTCTACCAAAGCAAGAATTTCAGTTCAATCAGCGTAGAGGAATACATCAAACATTTGGTGTTAAGTATCGAAAGTTCATTTTGCTTAACGGATGCGGATGTGAAGTTCGATTTAAAATTGCAGGAGGATCTATTGTTGGAAACTGACAAAATGATTCCAATTGGTTTGATCCTTAATGAGGCAATTAGTAATAGTTTCAAGCATGCATTTCCCGATAAATCCGGAACAATCACTATCTCACTCAAGAAAATTGATAACGTTTTTAAGCTTCTGGTATTAGACAACGGAATAGGTGTACAATGCGATAGCTGGAAAACCGGTAGCACGTTGGGAATACAATTGATTCACACACTCGCTGAACAACTTGATGCAAAAATGGAAATGATCCGTGAAAACGGATTGAAGTACGTTTTTGAGTTTGAATAGTGCAGCGGCATCTCGGTTACGCTCGATGACCTTTTATTCTTCGTTATTTGTCTAAAGACTGATTCAAAAGATGGTTTATTCTAAGGTCATCGAGCGTAGCCGAGATGCCGACCAAAAACAAAAAACCCTGACTTTAAGAATAAAATCAGGGTTCTAAATATCTTAAGTCTTCTTACGACATAATGTACGGAAGTACAAATGACAATCCCAATGTTCCGGCAGTTGCTAAAAGAACTACAATTGCAGTAAGTGGACTAATCTTCAATTTTGGCTGTTCTGTTTCTGGTTTCGAAACAATAATTGTAATCAATTTCAGGTAATAGTAAATACCAATTCCTGAATTAACCAAAGCGATAATCACCAACCACAAGTACG
>CAMLET010000024.1 GCA_946479125.1 uncultured Flavobacteriales bacterium | reverse complement strand
GCACAAGACTTAGCGGCTTCACAAGGTTACGTTATCTACGAAATTGACGAAGTTGCAGGATTGGGTGAAGGAGACGAAATCGAAAACACAGCTTATATTTATTTCGACTACAATTCTCCGATTGTAACGAACACAGCTTACAACATCAATTCAAGTTTGGGAATGTCGGATTTAACAGCAGCCACTATCTTGCTTTATCCGAATCCAACAAGCTCAAAGTTCCAAATTTCAGGGTCAGATTTAGAGGAAATTCGCATTTTCGACATGACTGGGAAGGAAGTTCACACATCTAAACTTACTAACACAAATTCTGTTGATGTTGAAAACTTGTCTAACGGAATTTACACTTGCGTAATCACTAGTAAAACAGGTGTTTACCAACAAAAGCTTACTGTCAAAAAGTAAGTAGAAATACATCAAAAATGAAAGTCGGATTGGTCAAAAACCAGTCCGGCTTTTTTGTTAACGAATTCTAAATCTTTGGATTATACTTCGATAATGGCCTATCTTAGCCCCCCAAAAACGAAGTAAGATGAATACACTTATCAGTTTAATGCTTTTCGGAACCTTATTTGGCGCATTTGCGGTCAAAAATTCTGATAGCACCAAAGCAGCTCATTCGGCAACAAAATCATTTCAAGGTCAATTTTGGAATGAAAGTCTGGAGCAAAAAAATCCGAAGCTTTTCGAACAAAACGGAACTGCAAGCTATTACGCGAACAGTTTAAACGGAAGAAGAACTGCATCAGGAAAAACATACTATAAAGACAGTTTAGTTTGTGCACACAAAACAATCAAACTTGGAACGGTTCTTAAAGTCACAAATCTAAGCAACGACTCTGTTGTGTTTGTTACCGTTATCGATAGAATGGGTAGAAATACACCTCACATCATTGATTTAAGCATGGCCGGTGCCAAGCAATTGAATTTCTGGGGTAAGGGAACTGCAAAAGTTCGTGTGGAAGAATTCTTACTTCCTGTTCAACCGGCAGACACAATTCAACAAAAGAAATAAACCGCAAAGAAGCAAAGAGCGCAGAGACCAATTACTTTGCGCTCTTCTTTCCTTGCGTTTTTATCAATCTATCCTCGTTTCTCATCGTTTTTTGTAAGCAAAGAATTACATTTGATTTATGTTGAATCATTTGACGATTATTGATTGCTCTACAGTACTTGCTGGACCTTCTGTAGGAACATTTTTCGCAGAATTAGGGGCAAAGGTTATCAAAATTGAAAACCCTTCCATTCCTGATGTCACACGTTCGTGGAAATTGGCATCTGAAGATAAATCAAGTAACATTTCCGCTTACTTTTCTTCCGTTAATTATGGGAAAGAATTCAGAACACTTGACTTGAAACTGGAAGACAATCGTAAAAAATTGTTTGAGCTTCTGGAAAACGCAGATGTGTTCCTGAGTAATTTCAAATTTGGTGACGACGAAAAATTGGGAATTTCAGATCACATTCTTCGAGAGAAATTTCCAAAACTCATTATCGGGAAAATCAACGGATTTGGTGAAGACAGCGATCGCGTTGCTTACGATTTGATCCTGCAAGCTGAAACCGGTTTTATGGCAATGAATGGAACACAAGATTCTGGTCCAACAAAAATGCCCGTTGCACTTATAGATGTTCTTGCAGCTCATCATTTGAAAGAAGGAATTCTTACTGCGCTTTTGGAAAGAACGAATACAACTCAAGGAAAAGTAGTTACGGTTTCGTTATATGATGCAGCTTTATCTTCTTTAGCGAATCAGGCTTCAAATTATTTGATGCAGAATTACATTCCGAAACCAATTGGAAGTTTACATCCGAACATTGCGCCATACGGAGAATTGTTCCAAACCGCTGACAACAAAACGATAACCTTCGCTATAGGAAGCAACAAACACTTTTCAATTTTATGCGATTTCCTTGGATTGAAGGATCTTCCGACAAATGAAAAATATGTTGTGAACGTCAACCGGGTTCAAAACCGATTAGAACTCAGAGAACTGCTTCAAGCTAAAATTCAAAACTTATCATCAACCATGATTACTGAATTCATGCACAAACAGTATGTTCCTGTTGGTGTAATTCAAACGTTGGATGAAGTATTTTCAAAGAAATCTGCCCAGAATCTAGTTCGGGAAGAGATTATTGAAGGAATTCCAACGAAGCGCGTTACTCAAATCGCATTTAAAACGAAGTAATTATGGAGATCAGAAACCCCGTAACCCAAGAAGAATGGGATGAATACTACGATCTTCGTTACCGTGTTCTGCGTGAACCACTTGGAAAAGAACGTGGTTCAGAGCGTAACGAAGGAGATGAAACTGGAACGCATTTCGCTCTTTTTGAAGGATCTTCCATTTTCGGAATTGCACGTTTAGATCGTGTAGATGATTCTACCAGTCAGGTTCGCTTTGTTGCAATAGAATCGGACATGCAAGGTCATGGACTTGGCAAATTAATTATGGAAGCTGTTGAACACGAAGCAAAACGGACAGGTTACACTAAAATGATCCTTCATGCCCGCGATTATGCTTTACCGTTTTATCTAAATCTAGGATATGAAAATCATGGTGAATCCTACAAACTTTTTGATGTACTTCAGCATTTTGAAATGAGTAAAGAATTGAAATAATGGAAAATTCCAAATTTAAAATGGAGAAGGCATAATTCTTGTTTAACGGACATTCGATCTTTTGAATTTTGAATTGATTTTACTATGCTTGCATAATAATATTAAACTTATTATATTTACTACGTATCAAAAACTAAGAAAATGTCAACTGCTATAAAAGGAGGAGAATTCCTCATCAAAGACGTAACTCCAAACGAAATTTTCACTCCAGAAGAATGGAATGAAGAGCAGCGAATGATTGCTCAAACGTGTGATGATTTCATTGCTCAGGAAATTGTTCCTGTAATCGAACGAATTGATAAAATGGAAGAAGGATTAATGCCTTCACTCATGAATAAAGCTGGCGAGTTAGGTTTACTCGGTCTATCTGTTCCCGAAGATTTGGGCGGAATGGGCGTTGACTTTAAAACGTCGCTGATGGCTACAGAACATCTTGGAAAAGGATATTCTTTCAGCGTTGCATTTGGTGCACACACCGGAATTGGCACTTTGCCGCTTTTGTATTATGGAACACAAGCCCAAAAAGAAAAATACATTCCAAAATTGGCAACAGGTGAATGGAAAGCAGCTTACTGTTTGACGGAACCAAATTCGGGTTCAGATGCCAATTCAGGCTCAACAAAAGCAGTTCTTTCAGAAGATGGAAAGCATTACATTCTTAACGGGCAAAAAATGTGGATCACCAATGGTGGTTTCGCGAATTTGTTTACCGTTTTTGCCAAAATAGACGACGACAAAAATCTAAGTGCTTTTCTAGTAGAAGCCGATAGCGAAGGAATTACGTTGAATCCGGAAGAAAAGAAAATGGGAATTAAAGGTTCTTCTACACGACAAATCTTCTTCAACAATGTAAAAGTTCCGGTTGAAAATCAACTTTCAGAGCGCGAGAATGGATTTAAGATTGCCTTAAACATTCTAAACATTGGTCGAATTAAACTGGCTGGTGGAGTTCTTGGCAGTTCAAAACAAATCATTACAGAATCTGTTCAATATGCTAATGAACGTCAACAATTTGAACGTTCCATTTCAAAATACGGAGCGATTCGTTATAAGCTAGCCGAACAATCAATTCGAACTTTCGCGGTTGAATCTGCAACTTATAGGGCAGCACAAAACATCGAAGATGCAATTGAAGATTTGATTGCTTCAGGAATGTCGAAAGAAGAAGCGACTTTGAAAGGAATTGAAGAGTTTGCTGCAGAATGCGCCATCTTAAAAGTAGCTGGTTCAGAATGTTTGGATTATGTTGCCGACGAAGGAGTTCAGATTTTTGGAGGAATGGGATATTCTGCTGAATCCACAGTTGAACGAGCTTATCGTGATGCCCGCATCAATCGTATTTTCGAAGGAACGAATGAAATCAACAGAATGCTTATTGTTGACATGATCTTACGTCGTGCAATGAAAGGAAAACTCGATTTGATGGGACCAGCAATGAAAGTGGCTTCAGAACTCATGAGTATTCCGGAGTTCAAAGACCTTCCTGAAGGCGAATTGGCTTTCGAACGTGAAGCATTGGGGCAATTCAAAAAAGTGATTCTGATGGTGGCTGGATCAGCAGTTCAGAAACTGATGCAAACTCTGGCAAAAGAGCAGGAAGTATTAATGAACATTGCAGATATTGCTATTTGGGTTTATCAGGCTGAATCAGTGCTTTTACGCGTAGAAAAAATGCTTCAAACGAAAAGCGCATCAGAAATCCAACGTGAAATTTCGATAGCAAAAATCTACTTCTACGATGTGGCAGATAAGATTGAAAAAGCAGCAAAAGATGCCATTTTCAGCTTTGCCGAAGGTGACGAAGCAAGAATGATGTTGAGTGGTTTAAAACGATTCACAAAAACTGATGCTGTTAACCCGAAGGCTATGCGCCAATTGATTGCAGAAGATTTGATCAACAAGAATAAATACGAATAGAGATTAGAAAACTGGTGGCTGAGGCACTCGAAGCCACCAGTATCATCTCTTTTCATTTTTCCAACCAAACCAAAACTCTGCATCTTTAAGAAAAATCTCTTCTTATGAAGTCGACCTACATCATCATCTTCCTTAGTTTAGTGACTGTTTCACTCAATATTTCCTGTAAGAAGAAGGATAAAAATCCCAACGGCACCACAGTAACCGAAACACCTTGCGACACGACTTTTATAAATAACTACATTAATGACACCATTTTTCCTTCAAAGTATTTAATGACCTACCCAGGTTCTGAGTGGAATTATGATAATGGAACAAGCGTAACTTGTGATGCTTGGGAAAATGTAGCTATCGCCGTACCAACCGCATCGGGAAGTTGTGTTACCGTAGCAAAGTCATACTATGTCCTACCTCATACGTCAATGAGCTATCCTTATATCTTCTATAATAAGGCAATTAATGCGCATAACCCAAATAAATCCTGGTCTTACCAATTATTGGACACCGCGATTGGTGTGTATTACAGTAATAGTGGTGTTTCGGGAACCTATCCAAATCAATGTAGTTTCAGTGAGCAATATGAAGTGGTTGAGAAACTAACAAGTATGGAAGTGCTTTCAGTAACTTTTCAGGATGTCATTCACATCAGACGAACCTTCTCCCAGCATTGTCCACATTCTCCGTCAATGCCCCCAGATAACGTTACAGAATATTATTATGCGAAAAATGTAGGCCTAATTCGGAAAGTCAGCACGCCCTATTACGAGTATAATGGTACAAAAAACTTAGTCAGCTACACCATCGGACCACATTAACAGTAGAGTTAAAATAAGAAAATGTCGATTGTTGACTGAACGGAGTCGAAGTCCACATCATTCTGTTCAATAGTTTCTCAACCTTTCAAAAAAGGGATTGACACATGTTCTACTTTTGAATATGCTGAATAAATCGCTCCTTTCGTTTTTAGGAATTGCAGCTCTGGCTTGGATTTTCTACGTTGCTATCACCATTGGTACCAACGGAATTGCTCCTTCGCCTTCTGTTGTTTTTAGTGATCTTGATACTTCCGTTTTGGTAGTTCACAAACCAAAGGAATTACAATACAACAATCCGGAATATGGATTTGTACAAACGGAACCTTTCTACATTCAGGTTCTTGCTCAACCGGAACGCGTTCAGCATTTTTACTTTTCTTCTTCAAGAAAACTGGTTGTTCTAGAGAGAAGTAAGCCGTGGACAATTCAACGAATCAAAGCCTATTTCTCAAAAATGGGTTACGGAGTTACACAGCAAGGCGGAAAAGACATTCGCATTTCAAATGGCTGGAAAGGTAGATTTCAGGACAATTTTTTGGCACTTAGTCTCACTGATCTGAGCGAAAACGAAACATCCATTGTAGATTGGAATTTTATCGACAGAAAAAGTTCTGCTAGTTTGGTTAAACGTAGTGATTCGAAAGATCCGAAAAGCTATATCATTGAAAACGCTTATACTTTAAGCAATAGTAAAGTAAAATACGTTTCACAACAATCTATTGGGGCACTTCCACTTGTCGACGACCAAGAGTTCTTCCAAAGTTTCATTCCAATGGACTTCGATAGTTATACCTTCTATCAAAAAGATTATCTGAAAAACGTTGATGGAGCATCTCCCCTTTTGGAGTCCATGAACTCAGGAATGGTGATCATAGAACAAAAAGGTGAAAAGTGTATTATCATAGATTTTGCGCTTGGAAAAGATCCTATTTCTGTTCTGGAAAGTAAGATAGAACTGGTTGCCGGAAGCGAAACCAAGGGAGAATTGAATGCGCAAATTCCACTTCAATTGTTCAACGGAAAGTGCAACATCGAAATCTTCAACGGGTATGCACTGATATCCGATTCGAAATCCATTATCAATTCCTTGCTTGGAAACTACGAAACCGGAAATACCCTGGAGCAATCGGAACGTCGTAAGTTGGAAATTTTCAGAAATACACCGCGTAAAGTTTCGTACCGCTATTTCGACAACAAAACACATATTACAAAAAGCTGTTTGACCAAAACACTGCATACTGTAATTGACCAATTGTCAGATGATGAGTCGAACGAAAATGAAGAAATAGAGAAGATTGCACCGATTCGTCTGGATGGAAGAATCACAAGTATTCTCGCAATTGAAAACACTTCTTTGGTATATGCCACTACAGATGCCAATTCGATTCACTTGACAAATAGTGATCAACTACGCTGGACAAAAACATTCGACAATCCAATTGTTGGTGTACCCATTCTGGTTCCCGGAACGCAAAGCGTTTGTATTCCAACGGAAACCGAATTGCACTTCTTAAATAGTGGAGGTAACGAAATGGCCGGATTCCCGATTCAATTCAATCATATTCAATCGTCGGCTTCCATTTTCTCTGCCAACGGACAAACTATGATTGCTGTTGTTGCGGATGGGCAAATTCACGCTTACAACACTTCTGGAAAGAAAATCGCGAACTTATCCATTGGGACAAATTCCAACGCGGTTTTAAATATCTCTGTCGATAGAAGAGGCTGGCTGGCACATGCGATTGCAGATAATACCTGGTTTACTTTCAACATGAAGAAGAAAACCAAACTGAGAAGCTTTGCTTTGGGTGAAGGCGATTGGTACCTAGCACATTTCAATCAGAACATTCTTCCGGTTGGTGTTCAAAACAACAAGTTCGTTCGTTACGGCGAAAATGGCAGATCAACTGTGCTCATTGGCAACATCAATAAAATGGTTCGCTACAAAGCAGGACAAAGTCAGGAACTCTTCTTTTTGACACAAAACCAGCATATTTATGTTGTAGACGGTTTAGGCAATATGATCACTCAATTTAACTCACCGCTACGAAATATACAGGACGCTTATCTGATTCGCTCAAATAAAGGACAAACCTTTGTGGGAATTTTGGACGGAATTTCAAATAACAGTTATATTTACACCATAAATGGTAACGAAGCTTACAAACAAGTCTTTGAGGGTTCTGAAAAATTGGTCTTCCAAAACAATGAAAATGGTCGACTTTCTTTAATAACAGGCTCCAATGGCTATTTGTTCCGTTATCAATTACATTAAAAACTACTCTTTATGAAAAAACAATTACTAAGGTGGATTGCGCCACTATTTCTAATTGCTTTCGTTAATCTCGCACATGCACAAAATTATTTGGGTGTTCACAGCAGTAACTATGCTGGTGTAATGGCTTTGGATAATCAACCTGCAAGTTTCGTTGATGGTCGATTTAAGTTCGATTTGAACTTAGCAAGCGTAAACGTTGGTGCTTGGCAAAATGTGAAGTATTTTGATGCTTCTGTTTTACCGGCATGGTGGAAAAAGTCGTTCACTACAGACACAACATGGATGTCTCCAGATTCAACCCTGTATGACAGAACAGTTTTCAATTATGAAGATTACAATTCGAATGCAAGATCAAGAGGAATGTATTTCAATACACAAATCGACATCTTAAATTTCGCATTCCATATCAATCCTAAAATCGCAGTTGGTTTTTCTTACAAAGTAAGATCAATTACCAACCTTGATGATATGGATATGAAACTATTGACACTTGCTGAAAATGGTCTTGATTTCCAGGCACTTTGGAATCTGGATATTGATGACAAAATTGTCAACGGTAATATGATGCTTTGGAACGAATACGGTTTCAATTATGGGCAGGTTATTAAAGACGATGGTGAACATTTCTTCAAAGCAGGTGGACGTTTAAAATTCTTACAAGGAATTGCTTCTGCATATGTATACACAGATGAAATGAAATATAACATCTCAAGTGAAGATACTGCGCTTTATATTCAAGGAAGTTTCAAATACGGTTATTCAAACAACTTAGACAACTTAGGTGAGTCAGGATCTTTCAAACCGGCTTCTCGTTTAGGCCTTGGTTTAGACCTTGGATTTGTTTACGAATGGCGTCCGAAGTGGAAAGAGTACAAATACGACATGGACAACCAAACTAATCTTTGGATGCGTTCAAAAGAGAAGTATGAATTACGTTTAGGAGCATCTATCGTTGATATTGGTGGAATGCGATTTACAAAGGGTGAATTGACACGTAACTTCAACGTAAGTGCAAGTCAGTTAGACCTAAACATCTTTGATCAGGTAAACTCACTTTCGGCACTTGACACGCTAATTGATAGTTTGGTTACCACTCCAGGAACTGGTTGGTCCAGAGCTGAAGAAGGTGGACAAAAATACTTCATGAATACACCAACTGCGGTTAGCTTACAAGCTGACTACCACATTTGGAAATGGTTCTATGTGAATGCTACAGGAATGATCAACGTAATCGGAAAGAAAAATGCTGATCGCGTAAAAATTCCAACTCAGTTTGTACTTACTCCTAGTTTTGATCACGCCTGGTTTGGCGTCCATGTTCCTATATCGGTCAATCAATATTCCGGCTGGAAAGCTGGTATGGCTGCCCGTTTAGGACCTCTTACAATTGGAGTTGTTGATTTCAATTCTTTGTTCGCTCGTGGAAAAGTTCATGGAACAGAATTCTTCGCTGGATTAAGAGTTCCTATTCTTTACATGGAACCAGAAGATAGAGACGGTGATAAAATCTCTGACAAAATTGACGAGTGTAAAGAAACACCAGGGGTTTGGGCATTCAAAGGTTGCCCGGACAGAGATGGTGACGGAATTCAGGATACTGAAGATATTTGTCCTGACGACGCTGGTTTAGCTGAATTCAAAGGATGTCCGGATAGAGACGGTGATAAGATCATTGACAAAGATGATGCTTGTCCAGACTTAGCTGGTTTAGCTGCGTTCAAAGGTTGTCCGGATAGAGATAACGACAGTATTATTGATCCGAATGACGATTGTCCAGACGAAGCAGGTTTAGCAGCATTCAACGGTTGTCCTGATAAAGACGGTGACGGAATCAAAGATTCTGATGATGCTTGTCCTGAAAATCCAGGTCCAATTGCTAACCAAGGTTGTCCTGATACAGATAATGATGGATTGTTCGACTTCGTTGATAACTGTCCTACAGAATTTGGTCCGAAAGAAAACAACGGTTGTCCTTGGCCTGATACAGATAAAGATGGATTGATCGACAAAGACGATGATTGTCCTTACTTGGCTGGTCCATTGAACAACAAAGGATGTCCATTCCAGGATACTGATGGTGACGGAATTCTTGACAAGGATGATGATTGTCCTACAGTTAAAGGAGTTATCGAAAACAAAGGTTGTCCTAAGATTGCGGTTGAAGAGGCTGAAATCTTGAAAACAGCATTCGAAAACTTAGAGTTCAACACAGGTAATGCAATTATCAAAGATGTGTCTTTCGCATCATTGAATGAATTGGCAGCGTTGTTGATCAAGAAGAAAGAATGGAAACTTCAGATTGCTGGTCACACGGATAACGTTGGTGATGCACAGAAAAACTTAGTATTGTCTAAGCAACGTGCTGAAGCGGTTAAAGCTTATTTAGTAAGTAAAGGAGTTGATGCAGCTCGATTGAACACATTGTTCTTCGGTGAAACTCAACCAATCGCAACTAACGATACGCCAGAAGGTCGTCAGAAAAACAGACGTGTAGAAATGACAGTTGTATTCCAATAGTCAACACACAATAAAATAAAGAAACGGGTTGTTCGAAAGAGCAGCCCGTTTTTTTGTTTGTCCCGCAGACGGGCACGGAGAGCGCAGAAGCTATATGACCTAAACCCAATGAGTACTCATTTTCATTTCCGATGAGTTTACACGACCTTTCAACGGACTTGGAAGTATCTCACAACGTTTTGGATTTTGTTTCACATCCTTTGGATTTGGTTTACAACGGACATGGAAGTGGTTACACATTCGTTCGCACTACCTTGCAATGGACCTGGAAGTGGTTGCATATTCGTTCGCACTACCTTTCAACGGACTTGGAAACACCTCACAACGTCTTGGATTTTGTTTCACATGTTTCAGATTTGGTTTGCGATTGACGTGTCAAGTTTCTTTTCTTCAATAGTTAGGTATCAAAATCGCTACCAATCTCTGCTAGAATTAATTATACTAAACCGTTTTGGGATCCTGTAATTAACGTTTTTAACAAGGTCGACAAAAGCTTATTTTATTTTATTTGAAGAACCTTATTTCAAAATACTAGAAAATGAAAACAACGCTTACAGTTCTAAGTCTGTTCTCCGGACTTCTCACGTTTGCACAAACCATCGAGGTCCCTGTTTACGCAGTGACTTCACTTCAACCGGCACAACCGGGAGACGAGGCTGCAAACTCCATCGACAATGACAATTCCACTGTTTATCACTCCAAATGGGGACAGGACGGAATTCCTGACGCACTTACCTACTACTTTACCTCACAGGTTCTGGATATAGGACGAATTGTCTATACACCTCGTCAATCAGGGTTGAATGGTGTTTGGACAAATGTCAGCATTTATTATAGTACACAAAGTGCTCCAACCAACTTTATTCTAATTCAGGGAAATGTTACCTGGGCTGCCAATAATCAGGACAAAGAGATTATCCTTCCGGTCGCAATCCAAAACCCGTATGCGGTTAAGTTCGAAGTGAATCAAGGTTACTCAGATCTTTCCAGCTGTGCAGAAATGAACTCTTATTCGAATACACTTTACACGATGGGAAGCGATGGAGTTGATTGTGCCATCAACACTTCTGCTCTATCCGTTAACGGAGCGAATGATGTAATGGCAACTATTTCCGCTGCCGGCTCATTCGCAAATCAATACCAGCCAGGCGAAAACATTGATGCTTCATTCGACAACGATCTGAACACATGGTATCATTCTCCATGGGGAGGAAATACCGTTTTTCCAGTGATCCTGAATTACCGCTTAAATGGAACAACACCAATCGACTATTTGAAATACATTCCAAGAACAGATGGTGGTTACAATGGAAATTTCGGAAATGTATCCATCGCTTACAACACTTCTGGGAATAGTACATTTCAACCCTTAACTAACTTCGATTTTGCGCAGTCAGAAACACCCACAGTAGTTCAATTTCCAAGTCAAATTACTCCATTGAACATTCAGATCACTATTACAGACGGTTATTCTGATCTTGCGAGCTGCGCTGAAATGCAGTTTTTCACTGCTGGAAATTCGAGTGCATCCATTCCATATACGAATGTGTTCGCGAACAACCTTTACTCGGCTTTGCTTCCAAATATCACTCAAGCCCATATCGATACCATTTCAGCCCCTTTTTACAAGCAACTGGCACAATGTATCTTTAACGGAACTTACGATCATCAGTACCGCGTTCAATCTTACGAAGTATATCCAACGCTTTCAAGTATCAACGACAATTTGAAAATTGGAACGTATGATAACTTTGAGAACTCAACCGGAATTGTTTTTGAGAACGGAGACAAAGTAGCATTATTCGCAAGAAACATTCCTTCTTCTGCATCAGTTCTATTGGCTGTAAAAGATTTCCAAACCGGTTTTGAGGGAAGCGCTGTTTCTTATTACACTTTGCACAACGGATTAAACGTATTTGATCTGACGAATGACGGAATGGCTTACATTTCTTACTTCAACAATAACAGTTCGCTGAATGACGTGGAGATTAACATCGTTTCAGGAAAGATCAACGGTTACTTCGACAGAGAAACCTCATCGAACAGTGAATGGCCAGATTTATTGACAAGAACATCTTATCCGTATATCGACATTCGTGGTAAATACACACATTTGGTTTATGAAAAAGAGTCCTTGAGAGGCGGATCACCGTTTGATGCCTTAAAGCTGATCGGGCAATACGATACCATTGTTCAGCACGAACGAATGATGATGGGATTCTTCAAATACAACATTTCACCTAAGAATCGTCAGCTGACTTACAATGAGCACGGAGGCGGTTGGTACGCTGGTGGACTTGGAGTTCATTTAGATTTAGATTGGGGAGCAGAATCCATTACTAATCCTGATGAATTGGGTATTTGGGGAATTGCTCACGAATATGGTCACGTAAATCAGTTACGTCCAGATTTGAAATGGATTGGAACAACAGAAGTAACGAACAACGTGCATTCAGTTTGGGTGAACTACAACATGAATTCAGGAAATCATCCATACACGCGTTTAGAGGAAGAAGAACTTGAGCCTGTAACTGGAATGGCTGAGATTGAAGGTGGTCGAATTAATGGAGCAATCCTGAATACGGTTGTCAACAACGAAGCACTTCAAGGAAATGCGGATTATGATGTATTTAAAGTATTGGTTCCGTTCTGGCAATTGGAAGTTTACTATCAATTAGCAGGAGCTTCCAGAAATGCTCCTATTCTTTCATTTGATTATCCTTCGAGCTACACCGGAATCGATTATGCACATTGGTACGGAATTGTTTCCGAAATTTCACGAAACACCGTCAATTCTGACGATTTAACCAACGGGGAATTGCTATTAAACTTCGTGAAAAACACTTGTGATGCAGTTGAAGAAGATTTGACTGATTTCTTCGAAAAAACGGGCTTCCTAAAGCCAATCGATATTCCAATTGACGATTATGGAGTGGAGCAGTTAACCGTTACACAACAGCAAATTGATGATACGAAAGCTTACATTGCAAGCAAAGGTTATCAGCAACCCGTTTCACCAGTTATTCACTACGCCTCGGCTCACAGTACAGATATGTTTAAAAATCAAGCATCACTAAGCGGTGTAACAGGAGTTGGTGTAACATTGAATGGCGATTACCTTACAACTGCACATACAGAATGGCATAATGCGGTTGCATATGAGACTTACGATGCAAATTATCAATTGATCTATGTTTCTATTTCAGGAACAGGAGATGTAACAAATCAGACTACGGAAATTTATTATCCGGCTAATGCACACGCAGTTTACGCAGTAGGCTTTGATGGTGAACGTATTTTAGTATATCCTGCAAGCGTACTTTCCCTGGAAGACAATACTATTTCTGAACTGAAAGTTTATCCAAATCCAGTTGGAAAAGGAAATTCACTTCAACTTGATCTTAAAAACGCAACAGGAAATTACGCTGCCGAAATTATTGGTTTAGACGGAAGATTAGTATTCACGTACACATGATCTGTTGACAATATTTAAAACGCAATCAATAAGAACTTGATAAACATTCAGTCTGGAACTTATGTTTTGACAATTGCTAACGCCAACAGCAATTACAGAGTGAAGTTTATTAAAGAATGATATTCATTATAAACGGTATGGAAACGGGCTATTCACTTTTGAGTAGCCCGTTTTCTATTTAAATTCATAAAGCAACATATACCACAGATGCACAGATAAAATGGCGCCTACCGGTCGCCATATGGAATTCAAGCGA
>CAMLET010000023.1 GCA_946479125.1 uncultured Flavobacteriales bacterium | reverse complement strand
TCCAAACCTGTGTAGAGAATAAAATCTTTTTTTAAGTCGCGCTCTAGCGTAATTCCACCTTTCCCAACCATGGTTAACTTATCCAACGGACCAGTTCTGAAAATGGAACCAAAAGTACTCCCTATCGAAGCGGCAGTTGGTGAAAGCCCAAGTTGCTCGATATCGTAAACGTAATACCCGTTAAGCAAGGTTCGTTTCTTGGGCGATAAATTCAAACGGAGTGTGGCGGCGTATTTGAATCGTTCATCTCCAAATCCATAGTATAATCTTCCACCAAGTTCCAGTTTTCTTGAAAAATCATTGGATGTTCGAATTGCAAAACCAGTTCTGAAACTTTCAACTGGATTGAAGGCTACAAGTGCGTGAACCGAACCCACTTCGATCTTTCCAAAAGGATAATAACCGCTCGAAACCATGTAAGTGAAGTTCTTCAGGAATTTGAAAAACGGATCCTTGTTTAAGGAGTCAACCATTTGGTCGATTCCGTTTTCCTGCTTACTTAAAGGTTTGTGTCGATGTTGCTCCCAATAAGCATCATCCCGCGTTTTAGCGCCTTCCTCAAAACTAACCGTATTGTCAGATTTAAAGAAATCATCTTTGTATTTCTGGTTGATCTGGAAGTCTTTTCGAGAGCTGTATTTTCGACCATAAAAGCCATAAATATCCGTTCCCTTGGTGATCTTCAGGTCGATAATCATTTTCTCTTCCGTAAGCATCCAAACTTCTTTCTCTACCTGATCGAAGTGATGTTCCAGATACAGGTCCTGAACATAATTAATGTTTGCCGAGGGAGATATATTGGCTTTGATGTGTTTGATGGCGTAAGTGGTATCGTTGATCCACATTTCTCCTTCAAAGGTCATGTCTCCGGTTCGTTTCGGAGAGAATTTGATGTGGTAGCACCAATCGTTATCAACGAAAGATGAATCGATCAGTACATATTTGTAATAAGTTCTAGCAAAGTTCGCTACTGGAGAAACGAAGGCTTTTTGAAAAAGATTCAGGTAATTATCATAAATATTGAAATCCAGATACATTTCACCCAAAAACTGGTTTAGCTGTACATTTTCTACCCCTGAAATACGTGTTGCAGAAACCGTTTCTTTCTTTTTTGTTGGCTTGTTCTGGTAGTAGAATTCAGAAATGTTCTCGCTCAATAGTACTGGAAGAAACGCTTTTTCATTTTCTGATGAATCCAGGTAATTCATTACCAAATCCAAACGCTTAACTAATCCACGTTCTGTAAACTTGTCACCAATATTGTTGAGGTCAATCTGAATTTTATTGTAGAGTTCGTAACCGTAAGAGTCTAGCTTTTCCTTGTTGTTAATGGGTTTGTTAGCAATAACGCGTTTAATGATTTTCGTCGATAACAGTTCTTCTGGAGCGGAAATTTCAACTTCATTCATCTCCTTCTCATCAACTGTCATAGTAACGTCAATAACTTGAGGTTGATCTAAATTGACGTGTTTATTGATAATCTTGTATTCGGGTGCATAAAATTGAATACTGTCTGTGGCATAGTAAGTGGCAATGTAATAATTTCCAATGCTATCGGTAACTGTACCAATTTTAGAATCTTTGAAACGAACAGTGACTCCGGGAAAAACCTCGCCTGTTTCAGCGTCCTTTACGGTACCCGAAACAATAGTTTGCTGACTGTGTACAACAAGAGATGTGCAAACCAAAATGAGGAATAGGAGAAGTTTCTGCATAATTCGTCATAAATCTACGAAAAATCAGGGTTTTATCTCTGTTAAAAAGCTGAAAGAGGAAGTAAATGATTAAGATAAATGTGTTGAAAGATTATTTTCCTTCACCTTGTTTCATTTCTTCACGACGTCTTTTTGATTCAACTCCTTTTGTCACCAGAATTCCAATCTCGTAAAGAATTAGAATTGGAAGAGACACGATCAGCTGTGAAATCATGTCTGGAGGAGTAATGATTGCTGCAAGAATAAGTACCACAACAATAGCATGTTTTCTATATTTCTTTAGGAAACCACTAGAAACAATTCCAATTTTTGCAAGGATATAACACAGAATTGGAAGTAAAAAGAAAAGGCCTGAATAGAATACGGTTGAAAGAACGGTGCTCATGAAATCCGCAATCCCGAAATTATTCTTGATTTGATCGGACATTCGGTACGTTCCAAAGAACTGCACACTCATTGGTGCCACAATGAAATAACCGAAAAGAATACCTAAGAAGAAAAGTATGCTGACATAGAAGACAATTCCTTTAACCATCTTTCTTTCATTTGTCTTTAGTCCTGGTTTTACAAACGACCAAAGCTGATAAAAGATGAATGGAAACGCAACTACAACTCCACCGAGAATACTCATCCAAAGTGCGTACGAGAATTGTCCGCTCATTGTTGTGGACTGGAAGTTTACCGGAATCTTGTCCATACACATGAAGTTCATGTATTGGCAAAAGAACTTAAACGATACAAATTCCGGTTTAGCCATTGAAAGGAACACATTGTTCATGATCCATTCCTGATTCCACCAAATTGCAACCGCGAGAACTAAAATAGCAATGGCACATCTAACCAAACGCCAACGCAACTCCTCGAGATGCTGTAAAAACGACATTTGTGAACCTTCTTCGCTACTCATAATTCAATTGAGGCACAAAAGTACACAACAAAACAGAATTGAAGTACTACTTCTAATGTAAGTTTTAATCCATTCGCCGACTTTTTTGTGATTAATGTGAAATTCATGGACAATCTTTGCTTAATAGTTTGTTTATCTTGACTTATTCATGTATTTTTAGTCAGAAAGCAGAATACGAGTGAGTCCTCAAAGGATTCAACGTATCTTTACTAATACACATTATACAAATTGACAGACTATATGGCGCAAACAGATCTTAAGGTTGCCCTACGTACGTTTTTTGGTTTTGACAGTTTTAAGGGACAGCAGGAAGAAATTATCTCTAATGTTCTTAATAAGAAAAATACCTTCGTAATAATGCCAACTGGTGGTGGAAAATCACTTTGTTACCAGCTTCCGGCACTTATTTCTGAAGGAACCGCTATTGTCGTATCGCCCTTGATTGCTTTGATGAAGAATCAGGTGGATGCGATTAGAAATGTCAGTGACCACAACTCAATCGCTCATTTTTTAAATTCGTCATTGACGAAAACTGAAATCAACAAGGTTAAGGAAGATATTCAAACAGGTAAAACAAAACTACTTTACGTTGCACCTGAATCGTTGACGAAAGAAGAGAACATTGAATTTCTAACTTCAGTTCCAATTTCGTTCTTTGCTATTGATGAAGCTCACTGTATTTCAGAATGGGGGCATGACTTCCGGCCTGAATACCGCAGATTGCGTGAAATCTTCGAGCGTATTTCTGATGTTCCCATTATTGCATTAACGGCTACGGCAACACCAAAGGTTCAGCTGGATATTCAGAAAAACCTGAATATGCTCGATGCCAAGTTGTATAAGTCTTCGTTCAACAGAGATAATTTGTTTTACGAGATTCGTCCGAAACGACAAGTTGAAAAAGAAATTATAAAATACATCCGCCAACGAGAAGGAAAATCGGGAATCATCTATTGTCTTTCGCGCAAGAAAGTGGAAGAAATGGCCGAATTACTTCAAGTGAACGGAATAAATGCATTGGCATATCACGCCGGATTAGATGCTGGTACACGCGCAAAACATCAGGACATGTTTTTGATGGAAG
The DNA here is from genome assembly GCA_946479125.1 of uncultured Flavobacteriales bacterium. Next base: position 10,194 of record CAMLET010000023.1, on the reverse strand, counting down.
ACGTGGATGTGATTGTAGCGACCATCGCATTTGGAATGGGAATCGATAAGCCGGATGTTCGTTTTGTGATTCATCACGACATTCCGAAGTCGTTAGAGAGCTATTATCAGGAAACGGGTAGAGCAGGACGAGATGGCGGAGTTGGTGAATGTATTACTTTCTACAGTTATAAGGATATTGAGAAACTGGAGAAGTTTCTACAGGGTAAACCCGTTGCAGAACAAGAGATTGGGAAGCAATTATTGAGTGAGATTGTTTCGTATTCTGAAACATCTGTATGTAGGCGTAAATTCATTTTGCATTATTTCGGTGAAACATTCGATGAGAAAGGATGTAACGAAATGTGTGATAACTGTAAGCATCCGCGTGAACGATTCGAAGGTCAGGAGTTTGTTACGCAATTGCTTCAGGTGGTTAGCTTCATGCACGAACAGCAGAAATCGAAACACGTTTGTGCTTTCCTTTCTGGTGCAATTACGGCAGAAATCAAGAGTTATAAGCACGATTTAGATCCAATGTTTGGCTGCGGTAAGGAAAGAGATGAACATTTCTGGAATGCGGTAATTCGTCAAACAGTTGTGGGTGGTTTCTTGTATAAAGACATTGAAACTTACGGAACATTGAAGTTTACCGATAAAGGAAAAGCCTTCCTGGCGAAACCAGAACCATATACATTATTAAAACAACACGATTATTCTGCAAGTGATGATGACGATAGTGCTGTTTTGAGTGGTAAAGGAGGTGCTTTTGACGAAGCGCTTTATGATTTACTGGTTGATTTACGTAAACAGATTTCGAAGCAGAACAATATTCCTCCATTTGTCATCTTCCAGGAGCCAACGTTGAAAGACATGTGTTTTCAATATCCAATTACAATGGATGAACTCACGAACTGTATTGGGGTAGGAACCGGAAAGGCGCAACGTTATGGCGAACCATTCTTAGAATTGATCGCTTCTTACGTTGTAGAAAATGACATTGAACGTCCACAGGATTTAGTGGTGAAATCACTCATCAATAAATCAGGATTAAAAGTTCAACTAATTCAAAACATTGACAGAAAATTGCCTTTAGAGGATATTGGTCGTGCTCAAGGAAAATCGATGGATGAGGTGATTGAGGAAATTGAAGCGATTGTTTCTTCCGGAACACGTGTAAACATCAATTATTACATCGACGATATCTTGGATCAGGAAAACCAGGAAGAGATCTATGATTATTTCTCTGAAGCGGAAACAGATGATCTGAAAACGGCTTATCATGAATTTGACGGCGATTATACCGAAGAGGAATTGCGCCTCATGCGCATTAAATTCATGAGTGAAATGGCTAATTAGACATGAAGATCGCTGCGCTTCAGGATTAAAGACAATAGACTTTATGAATGCGGAATGCTTGATATGAAATTCAGGCTTGAGTTATTAATGGAATAAAGATGAAATAAAACGAAAAAGAGATTGAACATGTTCAATCTCTTTTTTTGTATTCAATAACTAGCCTAGAGTCTTTTGTCTAACGTCTTTTAGTCTATTATACCGCTATCGGTGCCTTAATCGTTGGATGCGGGTCGTAATTCAATAATTCGAAATCTTCGTATGTGAACCCGAAAATGTCTTTGATATTCGGATTGATCTTCATCGTTGGCAATTCACGGAAATCTCTTTCCAATTGCAATTTTGCCTGATCTAAATGGTTCGTATATAGATGCGCGTCACCAAGTGTATGAATGAATTCTCCTGGTTCTAAATCACAAACCTGAGCCACCATCATTGTAAGCAATGCGTAAGAAGCAATGTTGAAAGGAACTCCAAGGAAAGTATCTGCTGAACGTTGGTAAAGTTGACAGCTTAATTTTCCATCTGCAACGTAGAATTGGAACATCGTATGACATGGAGGTAAGGCCATTTGATCTACTAAAGCAACATTCCATGCGTTCACCAACAAACGACGTGAATTCGGATTCTTTTTGATTTGTTCAATCAAGTTTGCAATTTGGTCAATAGTTCCACCTTCAGGAGTTGGCCATGAACGCCATTGAACACCGTAAACCGGTCCAAGATTTCCGTCTTCATCAGCCCATTCGTCCCAAATGGAAACGTTGTTTTCCTTTAGGTATTGAATGTTGCTATCACCTTTCAAAAACCACAACAACTCATGAATAATCGAACGCAAATGCAATTTCTTGGTTGTAAGTACAGGAAACCCTTTACTTAAATCAAAACGCATTTGGTAACCAAAAGTCGACAATGTTCCTGTTCCGGTTCTGTCGCCTTTTAATGTTCCGTTGTCTAAAATGTGCTGTAGTAATTTGTGATATTGCTCCATAAATCAATGCTTGGTCGTGCTGTTAATAGCAGACAGTTGCAAAATTACGGATAAACAAGTGATGCTTTTGTAAGCGGTTGATAATTCTTGCAAAATGTTGAATAGTTACTTTTTCTTTTAATTTTGCTCAAAACCTCTGTTAATGAATAGTCTGAGTAAAATTACTTTTTGCACGTTCTTATTTCTGTTTATGACTTCTGTTGGAAATGCTCAGGAGCTGAAAAAGAAATTGCGAGTGGTGTACTCAGGTGTTGTTCCGTCTTATTACATGGAAGTTGGAGAGAAACTCGTTGAAGTGGAACAATCGCAAATTTCTATTACGTTCGTTTCCGGAAACAAAATTCAGGAACAACTGGGAAGTTCTAATAGCGAAGGAACGTATAGAATTACCAGCGAATCAAAATCAACAATTACCATTCAGGTGAATTATCCGAATCAGTTGGTGTACGAAGAATTGGAGATCAACAAGAAGGAAAAGAAAATGATTCGTAAAGGATTTTATCCGCAACCGAATGCAACATTAACAATGTCAAAATAAAAATTCAAAAGTTAAAAGTCAAAATTTTTATTCGTTCGACTTTTTAACTTTTCACTTTTGCTTTTTGATTTATCTCCTAACCATTCCCAAAGCCAGATTACTTTCTCCCACAAACTGAATAGGTGTTTCTGTTCTGGATAAATTGAAATCAATATAGGCTTCAAACACTTCATCGACTGTAATCAATTTCATACACTGATTGTCGCCTTTACACGGTGGAACAACAAACTCATGCACACAAGGACTGCAATACACGTTTTTGTAAATCGTTTTAATGTTCTTTCCTAAACCGTATTGCTTTGGCGAACAAGGTCCGAACAATGCCAAAACATTTGTATCCAAAGAGTTCGCAACGTGCATTGGACCAGTGTCGTTCGTGATCAATAAATTAGCTGTGCGCAGAATTTCCACTAATTCATGAAGGTTCGTTTTTCCGCTGATGTCATTTACGAGTTGATCGTTCTCAAAATGCTTGTGAATCTCGTGAACGTATTCGCTTTCTGATTTTCCACCAATCAGATAAATTGCCAGTTCCGGTTGTTCTGCTCGTATTTTTCCAATAAGTGAAATGAAGCTTTCGGCAGGCCACCTGCGTTCATAGCGTAAATCGGAAGCATTTGGATTAATGACGATGTACTTTTCAGGTAAATCTTTCAGTTTCCCGGATTCATTTACCACCAATTCCGACAATTCTTTTTGAACGTCTTCTATTCCCAAAAGTCTGGCAAATTGCAAATAGGCTTCACTGATGGATACTTTTGTATTGAAGTACATCATGTGCGTATACATTCCCATTCGGTATCTGTTCGATCGTAAGTAATAACCAAATCTGTTTCTGGCCATGCTTAATGTGGTGATAATCGAACTGTAGTTGGAATAAATTTCAAGGTCGATATAAACATCGGCGCGAAAACGAATGAGCTTTGATACCACTTTAATACTACTTCCGATAAGTGAGAAAAGTCCTTTGTCTTTTACAGTGAAAATTTCATCTACCAAGCCCGTTTTTTCCAAAATACCTCTGTTTTCTTCAGAGCTCACAAATACAATTTTGGCATTTGGATAGCGTTTTCGAAGTGTTTGGAGCAAAGGTGTGGCCTGAATAATACTTCCCATTCCCTTGTACTTACAAACCACAATCTTGTTCATCTCAATGTCGAGTGAATGGTCGAAGCGGGTTAGTTTACCTACCAGTTTCACAAGGAAGTTCAAGGGGTAAGCCACGAAGGTTCCCATCAATGTGTCAAGTGCTATTTTGGTTCTGGTATTCATCGATTGACCAAACTTACGAATTGATAATGGTTCATCGAAATTTTAGCATCACTACTGAAATCAATATAGTCTGCATGATTGGCTTTCATTTGCTCACTATATCCTACAGGAATGAAATAGGTATGCTTTCCTTTTCTAAGCGATAGTTGAATTCTCAGTCCCAAACCGTTCAAGTATAGTTGTTGGTCAATAGGTGATGAAATGTCCGTTTTTATGAACTCGCCTGGATAAACAGCATGATGCCAGTATAATTTGTTCTCGAAGATGTAAACCAGTCCATGTTTGCCTTTGTTCGAAATGAATTTTTCCTCCTTGGAGGGTTTCCAATAGTAAGGAATTAGTCCAAGGTTCCAATATTCATCGTGGGATGGGTATTTCTGATAAGCAACTGATTTCGAAATCCAATTTTTCTTCTTCCAAATTCGATACCCTCCAATTTGAGCAAATGGCTCGTAGTTATCATAGATGTATTCTGTAATCTTGTAGTAACGCAATTTGTTCGGAACATAATCCGTGTTATCATAAACCGTTTCAGGAGTATGTGAAAACACCACTAATGGAATGTCATAATTCTTCAGTTCTTTCAGGTTAGTCAATTGCAATTCTGGTGTAACTGTGTTTTGTAAATACTGATTGAAGTAGGAAGGAATGTTCTTTCCGGAGTAGAAATACAGAAGCGGTGTATTCGAGAAATCGATGAAGGTTTGTTTTTCTTTTAATTCCTTCGAAAGAAACTGAATGAGTGCTCTGTTGTTTTGTTCAAAAATTGGTGAAGCGACAACTCTATCAATTCGTTTTGATTCTAATTTCGGGAAATCCTTTACGGAGAACTTTGCATTGCGCTGAAGAACATTTTGTGATCCATTCAAAAAATTGACACTCATGAAAAGCGGGACAATACTTACAGCTGATAAGGCCATGATAGGATTTACCTTTATCGTTGAATTTTCTTTTGTCCAAAGCCAAAACTTATAAGCTAGAATCAACCAAGCGAATGATGAGATTTGTGTGTCGTTGTTCTCCATGAAACTGTGACGAACCAATCCACGCTGCATGTTGAAGAAATAGAAGAAGCAAAGAATAATAAGAATGGCAGTTTCGGCTTTACGTTCTGTATTCCTGAATACAGCAATTGAATGCAAAGTAACTCCGGCCACCAGAATTGGCAAAACAAGGAAATGAAGATAGAATGCATTGATTTCCTGGTAGGCAACCGTTGGTAAGCCGTGTGCCTGATTGGCTCCGAAATAAGCTTTCAACTGCTGAAATTCTGATGGGTAATTGATAACGAATAGAGTAGCCAGTATAAAACCGATGCCACCAAAAAGGGCAATCCATTTCAATAAAACTCGACTTCCTTCTCTGTTGAAATAAAACCAGATAGGGAAGAAGGACAATAAGGCGAAAATTAAACTCACGCCAAGATCCAATCGCCACAAAATAACGGCGCAGGTTGCAAGAAGGAAGAAAATGACTTCTCTTTTTTCTTTCGTCTGAACATAACGATAGAAGAAGGCAACAGGCAGTAACGCGTAGGAAAAGTAATACGGAATGAAATATAAAACTGCCGGAAGCAAAAACAGGAGCAGGACAACAACGGGTTTATTTCCTACGACGGTTTTAAGGAAAAAGTAAATGATCAATAGAATGAAAATGTAGTTGAATCCATCGTAGATAAGCAAACTTGGATCGGCATGATAACCATTCAATCCACTGTAAATAAATGACCAGAAAAAATCACTAACCAAATGACTGGATAAATTATTCAGAACCGGAATTTCACCAAACAAATGGAATTGCATTACCGGATTCAGGATGTTCGCTGTTTCGAAAGCTTCGTCGGGTTGAGCAATCATTGGTGCATAAGCCTGAACAATTCCAAGTCCGACAATTGCAAGTGGAACCAATAGTCGATAAATAAATTTTTCTGTCGAATCCTGATTTTTTCGAATGTAGAAGAAAAAACTAGCGCTAAAAATAACAAGCCAAAGTAGAAGTAAGATCCAGTAATTTGAAAGGAAAATTCCTCGTTGATTTAGAATTAACGTGCTTTCAACTCCAGCGAAAACAATCACCGGAATAGCAATAAGTACTGCGCTGATCCATTTTACTACGGTATTGAATGTGTACAGTTGAATCAATGCCAAAACAAGAATTGCAGCTAAACCTCCAATTACAGCCGAATGGAAAAGTGCAAAGTTCGTGATAAATGCAAGTCCGGAAACAATCCATACGGAAGGCTCGAGCAAGGCTGAATTCAGGTTTTTAAATCCTCCAAAGATCAACAATACCAGTGCGAAGAATCCAATCAGTTGAGTGCTTTCAATCAATATTGGATTAAAGAAACTGATGATTGCCAGAACAATTCCAAGTTGCAATATCTGGTCGACAAAGCCAACCAATTTGTTTCGATTGATTCTTTCCTCTAGTCGTTTTAGAATTTGGTACAGAAGAGCGCAAAATGCAAGTCCCGTACCAATGAGTAAATACGATTGTTGAATGCGTTTTCCTATCGAAACACCATTTGCGGTTGCCTGACCAAGAATGAAATCATCATCAGACGAAAGGTCGAATGACTTTAACTTCAGCAAATGAAGCGTCAACAAGAGCGTTGTAAAGAAAGACCAAATCGCAATTCGCTTACTCATTCAAATTGAAAGGTTTGCCCAATAGGGAATCGAATTTAGCTAAAATTCCACTAAGACTCAGCCAAAATCAAGGCTATAACTGCGAAAAAGCTGTTTTATTTCTTTCCTAGTTGTTCTTAATTGCCTTGATTCTACTTACCGAACTTCCTTCGCTTACTTCGATCCAATAAATTCCGTTCGATAATTCGCTGTTGAATGAGTCGATAGTCAATTCATTCATTCCATAATGCGGTACGTAGCTTTGCTGGGTAATCTGCTGACCTTGTGCGTTGAATACGGTGATTTTTGCTTCACTTAATCCTGCAGAGAACCAACTTACGTTCAAATTTGCTTGAAATGGATTCGGATAAACAGTCAAACTTGCAATTTCGTTTTCCAATAATTCCAAATGACATGTTCCCGGAATATTTGCGTCCAACCAAACCATTCGTGATTCTGTCCATGATTTGATCGCTGCAATTTCTTCAGCGTAGCTTTGCGGAATTGGACTTGGATTCGGCCATGTGTAAACTCCCATGATAGGCCATTGCTCAAAGTGACGGTCTTTCGCTACATCTAAATAGGCTGCAACAGAATCAATTTTAGCGTAAATGGAATCGTTTGATAAAAGTCCTTGGCGTAAAGTAGTCCAACGACACTTCAATTCATCCTGAAACCAAGGATCTTCCAACATACGTTCCCACCACGTTGGAATTTGGTTTCCGTTTCCAGGACCACCACATACATCACTGAATTTGTAAGCCCAGCCTGTACTAATATTTCCGTCGCAGTAATCGGCATTCCACCACGCAAGATTGAAGTCCCACATTGGTCCCATACGTAATTTCCCACCTTTTGAATCTTTTTCTTTGTGGATGAAAGTACTTAAGCGATAACCGTCAACATTTTTTGAGATCTCGTTCAAAATGAAGAAATCAATGAACGTAGATGGAACGGTAAAGTTTCTGTATCCTAATGTTGGATCTGCATAGTTTGGTCCGGCAAGTGCTGCTTCAAAATCGTGAACATAACCTTGGATATATGTTTCCTGTTGCGGAACAATTTCATCTGCTTTGGGGTAATGGTATAAAAAGTTCAGATCATTCCCTGAATCCGATGGGAAATCAGAAACCCAGCCATCGTTGTTAGAACCTGTAGTTTTATCGATCTTAAAGATGTATCCTCCTGTTAGCTCATCGCCCGAAATATCTGTAGGTTGAAGTTTGGAAATGTTTACACGATCAGCATCGCGTTTGATCTTTTCCATCACCGTATAAATTCCCTTGTATTGATTGTTAATGAACAACTCACAAAGCACGGTGCGGGATGAATAGTTACCCATTTCGTTTGCCAGTTCATAGGTAATTATGTTTCGCATACAAGTCTTGTCGTCGTATGGTGCATAAAGGATCCAATCGTGCTCTTCCGGCATGTTCAGAATGATCGTGTCTTTTTGAGTTCCGTTAATATCACGCGTTTCGAAGCCGTAAGATTTCTGAGGAAAACCACCAGAGGATGATCCACGCTGTTCAATTCCGATCAAGTTGTTGTAGGCATTCGGTGCATCAGTTAGAAAATTCGTTTGATTATAACCATTATCAATGATTTTCATAGAAGCCTGAATTTTAGGCTCGTCAGGAATTCCCTGATTGTTCGTGTTGATTAGAATAATCGGAAGATTTGAAGAAACGAAATCAGACATTCCAGCAGGATAGTTGCCAAAAGTCAAGCTCCAGGAAACAAGAGTTCCAACGTCTCCAGCGTCTTGGTCTTTTATATTAAGTGTCCAGGTTCCGTTTCCATTTTGACCATTGTTGAATGCTGCAAGTGGTTCGATTGGCTGGAAATATCCAGTAAACGGAACGGTTCCGTCATTTATCGAAACATTTGCCGTATCCGAAAAAATCGTATTTGTATAGTTGTCTCCATCTCCACCAAGCGAAGAGGTAAGGACATAAAGCGTTCCGTCCGGGGCTTGCAGTTTGATACGTAAATCACCGTCGTAAGGATGTGTAATGTTCATCGTAACCGATTCTAAACCGAAACTTGTTGTGTTCAGAGTAGCTGGAGATAAACCACTTACTGCAATAGGGAAATTAATGTAAGTATTGTTGTCTGGAATATTTCCTCCGGTACCATTAAAGGTTTGGGCAAAGGAAAATGTACCGCAAAAAACGGTTAATAGGGAGAGTAGTTTTTTCATATGGTATTAACGTAATGTTAAGATACGATTAATTCCAGATAAATTGCTAAATCTGTTTACTAGTGTGAAATTTCTTTCAATTCTTCCGGATTGTGTTTATGGCGGAAGAGTACAAAGAATAAAACAGCAACTACCAGAGAGTATGCTGCAAAAACGTACCAGGCTCCGCTCCAATCTGTATTGCCATTTGACATGATGAAATATTTGTCAATAACCCAGCTGCTTGCAATTGTTCCGATATATGCGCCAAATCCATTGGTCATCATCATGAATAAACCTTGCGCGCTTGAACGAATGGAATGGTTTGTATTCGTTTCAATGAACATAGAACCAGAGATGTTGAAAAAGTCAAAGGCCATTCCGTAAACAATGTTTGACAGAATGATCAAGATCCAACCAGCTGATGTATCGCCTAAAGCGAAGAATCCATAACGGATCACCCAAGCCAGCATTGCCATCATCATCACCTGCTTGATTCCGAATCGTTTCAAGAAAAACGGAATGGTAAGGATAAATAAGGTTTCTGAGATTTGTGAAATGGACAAAATGATTCCTGAATAATCTCCAATGACGGATCCTTTTGGGAAGCTGAATAAATAAGATTCACCGTACATGTTGGATAGCTGAAGAGCGGCGCCAAGAAGCATGGAAAACAAAAAGAACAGAAGCATTTTGTAATTGGTGAACAATTTAAATGCATCTAATCCCAATAGACTGATAAATCCTTTTTTACCAGAGTTCAAATTTTCTGGTGTACAAGCTGGTAGAGTGAAAGCGTATAGACCGAGTATAATTGCGCCAATTCCAGCAAAAATAAATTGGTAATATGTAATGTTACTATCTGTAAGATTGGTCACCCACATTGCTACTATAAATCCAACAGTTCCCCAAACGCGAATAGGAGGAAACGATTTTAGAACATCAAAATTATTGGATGTAAGAACGCGGTAAGAAATAGAGTTGGCTAAAGAGATGGTTGGCATGTAGCAGATCATTGCTCCAAAAATAACATAGAATAACTGATCTGGTGTTTTAACGAAAGGCACCAGAAACATCATTCCTCCGTAAAGCAAATGAAGAATTCCATACAAACGTTCTGCACGAATCCATTTGTCGGCAATAATTCCTACCAATGATGGCATGAATAAAGAAGATAAAGCTAGTGTGGAGAAAACTGCGCCGAACTGCGGGAAGGTCCATTCCATTCCTTTGGTGCAGTAGGTACCAAT
>CAMLET010000022.1 GCA_946479125.1 uncultured Flavobacteriales bacterium | reverse complement strand
ACTCGGCTTTTCAGGTCTTCCGCCCCACCGGCTCTGCGTCTACTAGCTTGTACACTTGCTTTGCCGAATTTATATGTGAAACTAACCGTTGCCACACGCGAATCTCTCCTAACAACAAACGATTCGCGGTAGTCTGTAAAAGCTACACTCGCACGAATACCGCTGGAGAAGAAGACATCTGTAAGCGCCATTTTAAGAAGGCATTTTCCTTCTTTGAATTTCTTTTGAACTGCAATACCAGTAAATGCAATGGTTCTAATGCTATCGAATGCATACAATTCAGGTGTATGATAGAAAACGTTCCATTCAAAACTCCAGCCTTTCTTTGCGCTGAAAGTTGAAATTGCTGACAAATCTCCAACTGGTGAACCTTGATTTCGAATACTCGTACGTGCAACATCACCCGTGTACATTGCATAATATCCTGAAAGAGACAAGTTCATGTTCCACCATTTTGTAATTTCAATGGGTGCAGAAAATGCAAGGGAATAAACCATTGCTCGCTTTAGGTTCACATTAGTCTGAACAGTCAGTTTTTGTTCGTCTGTCAATGGTGCGATTACTTCAGTAATATTATTACTGGTTATTCCTGCATTTGCATTGAAGATGTATTTCTGTTTTAGAATATAGGTGAAATCGAAATTATAGGTTGTCTGTGGGCGTAAATAAGGATTTCCCTCTTTGTATGTTGATGGGTCAAGATAGAATTTGAATGGATTCAACTGATCGTAACTTGGTCGGTCAATTCGTCTTCCCATTGCTACTTCAAACTGATGATTATCATTTGGATGATAGCCTAAAAATGCAGTAGGAAAGAATTGTAAATAAGTGGTGTCGTTTCGTTGTCCGGTTGTGATCTGATCTCCTACTACGTCTGTATATTCGGCTCTTACACCTGCCTGAAAATCGAATTTATCCAAACTGCGTTTCCAGGTGAAATATCCCGAATGAATATGTTCTGTATAAATGAAGTGATTGCTCTTGGTACTGTCCAAAACTTCCGTTCCTGAACTCGCATCATAAAAAGCCACATCATTATCTGCAACCACTCTACTCGATTTCAAACCAGCCTCAATGGTTCCGAACTTCGTCCAATTCTTCGTCAAATCACCTTTCAAAGAGAAAAGCGATAAATCTCCACCCAAATTCCCGGTCAAAAGATAACGTGGAGCCGTTGGCTGCATATTCAAATCAAGGTAATCTGTAACGAAAATCTGATCCGACTGATTAGTAAAAACGCCGTAATCAGCATCGAATGAAATAAACGAACCGAGTGAATCTATCGTTTTCTTCATATAGAGATTCGCCGTTCCGTTCAACCAATGATCACTCGTTTTGCTATAAGTTGCGAAACTTGAAGATTGCGTTCCTGTGCTGTCTAAAACTTCAGAAGTATTGTTTCCTAAACGCGTATGTCCGTTACTTACACCAGTCAACGAAAATCCGTAAGTCAACCCTTTGTTTCCATTAAAATCACCAGATAAACGAGTCGTATGATTTTGAACCGGAAACGTGAAATAATTCTTCTGAATGTAAGAACCGTCGTAAACACCGTCAGTGTAAAAATGACGATCTAACTGTAAATCGTTGAATCCTTTGCGATACGTGTATCCGTAAGATGCAAAAAAAGCAGCTTTCTTCGTTCTATGATTCAATGTTAAACTGTGAGAAGTTTTTGGATAAACACCTTGTCCATACGACCCATTGTAAGTTCCATTCGTTCCAAGTCGAACATCTTTTTTGAGAATGATATTGATGATTGCCGTTCCTGCTGCATCATATTTACTGGAAGGTGAATGAATGCATTCAATCTTTTCTATGCTCGAAGATGGAATCCCACGGAGGTAATTGGCCAAATCAGATCCTGACATTGGAAGTTGTTTTCCGTTGATCTGGACAACAATTCCATCCTTTCCATTTAAACTAATATTATCCGTAGAACTTATACGCACTCCAGGTGCCATTCCTAAGGTTTCAAATGCTGAAGAACCGGTTGCTGACAATAGTTGATCAACATTGAGAATAAAAGCTCCTGGCGTCTTTTCAACCAGCGGTTTTTTAGCTACAATCTCCACCTCATCGATGTTATTGGTGGTTGAACATTGAATTTCCAGTGGATTGAGTGTCGACATCAAAGCAGAGCCATAGTTTCCAAAACTCTCGTGCGACACTTTTACAAAAACAGAATCCGTAACAGGAATCTCAAGTGAGAACTTTCCATTTTCATCGGAAATTGTACTTCCTAAAGAAACGGTATCCTTATTGTATACGAAAACAAAGGCTTCTTTAAGCAGAAGTTCGTTATTCATTACAGTTCCATGAACAGTGGTTTGCTGAGCATTTGCAGCTACAAGAAAAAAGGTAAAGCAAAAAAGTAATAGCTGTTTCATGGTTCTACAAATTTGAGTTTGTTTTTGATCTCTTTCGTTGTCTTTTTTATCACAATGCAAACATATTTGATATATGAACACAACCAGTGTTGTTAAGGAATTTTAACTTAATTGATATATCAACTATTATCCTTTTCAAATACATTTGCTTTAACCAATACAAACAACATGAAACTCACGCAACTCGATTTCGATAAGCAGGCAATAAATCGCTTGCTTCTTTACATGGAGGAACATTGCACAGAACCATTCAATGTTCACAAACATGCGAGCGTTATTTACTTCTCCACAAGTAAGCTCAACAAAGTATTTAAGATGCACCAAGGCGTTGGTCCGGGAACTTATTTCCGGAAACTCAGAATCGCCAAGGCACTTGAATTATACAAAAGCGGAAATTCGAACTGGACAGAAATCAGCTTCTTAGTGGGTTATGCTGATTTACCCTCTTTTTCCAAAGCTTTTAAACGCGTAACAGGTGTTAATCCAAAAAACTTTGGAATCATCAGCAATAAAAGATTGGAATGAATAGTTAATTGTTAAGGAAGTCTGAAAGCAACGGGCTTCCTTACAAAACTCAATATTTACATAACTTGAACTTAGTGCTTGTGTTTCAATTGCAATCACTATATTCGTTACAAACACTGCTCTTGGAAAAGTTAAACTCCATCATTTTTTATACCATCGACCGGGCCATGCGCTCATATCGCCAGTTTGCACAGTCAGAACTGAAGAAACACGGCTTTACAATTACGATTGATCAATGGTTGGTAATGAAATGCTTAATGGAAAATCCTTCCATTCCTCAAACAGAAATTTCAGAACGTGTATTTAAAGACAATGCGTCTGTTACGCGAATTATCGAATTACTGGTGAAAGCCAAGTACATTTCCAGAAAAACGAATAAAAAAGATAGAAGGAGAAGTGAATTGAGCGTCACTCAACTCGGGATCGAAACCTTGAATGCCGTAAATGAACTTGTACTTCAATACAGAGCCAAAGCGTTAAACGGTGTTTCTCAGGAAGAAATCGACCGCACAATGGAAATCATGACTCTGGTTTTCGAGAATTGCAAGAAATGATGTTATCCAACCGCAAAATATAGATGATTATTGCCACGAATGCACAAATGACGACTTTGTCGTCTTGCTCGCCTAACGGACTCGATATGTAGAGAGCGTCTGTTAAGCGCTCCATATTTGTGTCTTTGCGGGAAGAAAATATGCATCGGCAAGCCAGTGCCCCAATTCATCATCTATAATTTAGGACGAGATAATTATTTCAACCACATACAGCACAAGTCACTAATCCTCTTCTTAAGTTTAGTAGGTATAACCCGAAAACAACAAAGTAATCGTACATTCTCGATGCATTTCGTTTTCTTTGTAATGTGAAAAGAGAAATCATTGAAACCGGCGACGGATCTAAAACCATTTACATTCCTGAGTGGAATGAACATTACCACTCGTCCCACGGAGCATTGCAGGAAGCTCAGCATGTTTTCATTTCCAACGGAATAAATACGAAAACGGAAGATTACCTTTCTGTGCTTGAAATGGGCTACGGAACCGGATTAAATGCACTTCTCACCTATTTCTCATCCGAAAAAAGAAATCAATACATTCACTACATTGGATTAGAAGCATTCCCTCCAACGGAAGAAGAATGGCGAGCAATGAACTATTCCGATTTTTCCAAAGATGTAGAATCGCATGCTATTTATGAAGCAATGAATTCAGCGGAATGGAATAAGGAAACGTCTATTTCCGAACATTTTGTTTTAGATAAAAGAATCGCAAAAATTCAGGATCTTCAATTGGACAATGGAACTGTTGATTTGGTTTATTACGATGCTTTTGGTCCACGTGTACAGCCTGAACTGTGGACAGCAGAGATTTTCAAAAAGATTTTCAACTGGCTTTCCTTAGGTGGTGTGTTTGTTACCTATTGCGCAAAAGGTCAGGTGAAGCGTGATTTAAAATCAGCTGGATTTATTGTTGAAAGCTTGCCAGGTCCTCTCGGAAAACGAGAAATGACAAGAGCAATTAAGCCTCAACTGTGAAATACGTTCTAGCTTTCATATCACTCCTTGGCATTCAGCAGGTTTTTGCTCAACATGTGTCGTTCGTGAGTAAAAATTCGCTCGATACTGGCTTAAGCATATACTTCGATTACGAAGGAATGCTGTATCCGGAGGGAATGATTGAAAGTGATTTTAAAGCATGTAACTATTCGGTGAAGGTTTATTTGCAGTGGCATAAGGATTTTGCAGATTCCCTTTTTTCAGCATTTGGAGTACAACACGAAACTCCAATTTCGGAAGAATCTTATAAACGATTGAATGCATTTATGCTTATCAAATCATCACATGCTATTCAGGACAAATTTGGGTCAGAATTGCCTGTTTTCGGAATTCACGGTTATCGAAAATCGTATTTGGAATCAGCTACTGATGTTAGCTCGGTTAACGAATATAGAATTCTTGACTCTACACTTTCAGCTCAAAAGCTAAATGATTATCGTTTGGTGAAAATTTATTGGGACAGTAGATATGATTGTTGTTTTTCAGCCAATAGAAAGAAGAACAACACGCTCTTTGCTCTATTTCAGGATGCCTATTCAAGTGCTGATCTCGTTGGAAATTCATTAGAGATCTTTTTCAGTGAATTCAACAATCAACAGTTTAACGTCATTGCTCACAGTCTTGGCTGTAAAGTCGCTGTTCGTGCTTTGGTGAACTGCTCTACAATATCTAGAGTAAATGCTGTACTTATTGCTCCGGCAATGGGAAGAAATTTCTTTTTAAGTGAATATCATTCAACGATTACGAAACCAAATATCAATTGGTTAATTGCCTATAACGAAAAAGATTTTGTTCTGAAAAAGAAAGACAACAAAATGGGTTGGTTTGGTCCTGGACCTTACCAATATGGTGAAACAACTTTTGGTCTGAACAGAAAGAACTGTTTGATAGACGCTGAAAAAGCATGTGATCTGGAGTTTGGCGAACATGTTATGGACATTGTAAACATGACTTCAACTATTGGAAAAAGACATTCCTGGCGTGTTTATCTTCGCAACAGTGAATTTAATCAGCTAGCACAATTTGCCACTTCGTATAGATAATATTTATCTGCTTATAGAAATCATTTAACGCGATTTCACACTTCCATCCTACCAAAAACTGTAACTTCGTTTCTCAAAATAAAAGACTATGGCAACAACTTCTTTAGGAGGAAATCCAGTAAATACAAACGCTGATTTACCAGCAATTGGTTCATTAGCTCCCGAATTCACGTTATTGAAAAATGACTTGACGGATGCAAAATTATCAGACTACAACGGAAAGCGTGTGATTTTGAATATCTTCCCAAGTATCGATACTTCTACTTGTGCAACTTCTGTTCGCGAGTTTAACCAACGTGCTTCCGGGTTAGAAAACACAACAGTGCTTTGTATTTCTCACGATTTACCATTTGCTCAAAAACGCTTTTGTGGTGCGGAAGGAATTGAAAACGTTGAAACACTGTCAGATTTCAAAAACGGAACATTCGGAAAAGATTACGGATTGGAAATGATTGATGGAAAATTGAACGGTTTACACGCTCGTGCAATTGTTGTTTTGGATGAAAACCAGAATGTATTGCATACGGAGTTGGTTTCTAACATCAGCGACGAACCGAATTATGATGCGGCTATTGCGGCTTTGTAAAAATTGAAAGGTCACCTCGACTCCGCTCGGTGACCTTTCGTATTACTCTTTTACAACCTTAATCAACTTATCTCCCATCTTAAAGAAATAAGCTCCAGAAGCGAATTCTTTCAATGAAACCTGCTGTTCACCTTTATCCAAACTTCTAGTCAGAACAACTTTTCCAAACGCATCCAGAACCACCAATTCAGTATCATTTTCCAATTTTACAGTCACCACATCTTTCATTGGATTAGGATAAATAATTAGTTCATCATCACTCAATTCTGTTGTCGACAAGTCCCCGATGTATTCGAAGCCGTCGCTATCGATTGAATCACACAATCCTGCATTGTTACACGTTAATACGCGCAAGAAGTAGTATTGGTGATTCACCAATAATCCGTTCAGATCAATATTAACAGTTGAACTCGGTGGTATAAATAAGGGAAAGATTACTGTTCCGTTTGTATTTCTAATTTCTGCTTCCAACGAAACAATTCCTGAATTCAGATCCTCAGAAGTCATTCCTGAAAAATTGACTAACTCAACATAAATCGTATCTAAATCGATTACTTCATCCGTTGGTTGTTCCAAGGTTGGAAGCGTGAAATCCACATTGTAATCATTCGTATTGAATGCCAGATTGTTATTCACATCAACTGCAGCAGAAGCAATTCTTCCGGCTTTTGTTGAAGGAACAGGATTACAGTTAAAGAAATGTCCGTTTGGTCCAACCAATACATTCTCTGAACCTGTTGTTCCAACCATTATGCTCACTTCCTGCACATCGAATAAACAGTTACCGCTTCGCAGTGAAACACCTTGGCTAATTGTTAACGGCGTTGCATCTATCCAGTTTCCAATATAATTTCCATTCACAAACACCTGAATTTCTCCGTTCGTAGCAGAATACAAAGCAGTGATATCATAAACTGTATTCACATCAACAACTATGGGAAAACCAGCTGTTAGCGCGAAAACATCATTCGTCGTTTCATAGATCTGCAATACATCGGAATCAACTCGCAGATAAATGAAATAGGAATTTCCTCTGTTTGGCAATGTCAAATCGCTACACATAAAATGCATTCCTGCACGTCGATTCGTTCCCGTACCTCCAAGAGAAGCTTTCAAATTGAAAAGGAAATCGGTTTCACCCAAATCAGGACAAGCCAAACTGAAACTCGTATTTCCATTCGCTTCATCAGTTTGATTAACAACGCCCGCATTCACTTGCCAGATTCCAGCACTGTTCGTCCATTCTCCTGGCAATTGAAAATCTTCAAATGTTTGCCCGAGAGATGCTGTTCCTTGCCAATAATCAGGTGTTGCGCTCTCCAAGCCTTGTGCATTCCAATACATTTTGTCGACAGCAATATTGTCGGTAGCGGAAATTTGAACTGAAACATCTTCCGTAATCCAAGGTTCAGAAATTACAGCCGAAACCACAGGCTCTTCCACATCCTGAATGCACGAATAAACCAATTTCCAGCCAGCGGCTCTTGTTCCACCATCAGACTTAAATCGAAGTGTTACTGCACCAGAACTTGTAGTGAAATTTCCAGGCGAATTCGTTCCATGATAAGCTCCAATTAAATTAGAAGCGGTTGAAGCGCCGTCGTAAATCCAAAGTGTATCGTAATTGGCTTCCGTATTGAATTCCAAAAACGACATGTCAATTCCTGTTGCTCCCGGAGGATTGATTGTATACGTGAACGATTCATTATTGTAGTAATTTCCCTCCGGACCGCCTTCATCGTAAAGTGTATCTGAACAGGTCCAGGAATTACAAGAGGTTAGTTTTTCTTCGATTGCATCCCACAATTCCGTATAGCCATCGTCGTAACCCAAAGTCCAGATTCCGATTCCTTTGATATCTCTTCTATTCACCAGATCATATCGATCACGCAACTCATTCTCTTCCGAAATCCAACATTGTCGCCAAGTTCCTGCATTTTGAAAAACATATGCTCTACCTGAAGCCCTGGTATTTAGAATCGGATTTGTATAAAATCCGGTTGAATTGGTCTTTACATAATCATAAGTTCTGCTGTAATTATTGTTTCCTGTAGTTGATGAAGGAATGGTATTAGCGGTTGTTTCCCACTCCTTTCCGTAATACGGCAATCCAAGAACCAATTTCGATTTTGGAATTCCTGCATTCAAATAATAGGAAACACTTCTCGACAAAGAATAATCGTAAGTATCACTGAAACCGTAAAGCGGATCTGTTGGTCCAGCCGTTGAACTTCCTGAATAGTAATAATCGTAGCCCATGATGGTGTAAAAATCGACCTGAGCGTTGAGCGCAGTTTCGTTGAAAACATTGTTCCAATCCACGGCATACAAACAAATCGACAACTTGTAATTGGGGTTAGCGGTGTGCATTGCAGTTCCTAAATCAATCATGAAACTTGTCAAATTCGCACTTTGACTTGCTGGAACACCTTCAAAATCAATATTAATTCCGTGAGCTCCTCTTGATTGAAGTGAGGTTACAAGGTTATTTATCAAGGTTGTTCTGGCAGTTGAATTTCCAAAAAAAGCTGCGTGATTGGAGAACAACATTACACATAAATGCACTTGTTTTCCTTTTGCCAATGCCGTATCCACAGCATCGTTGGTTGCCCATGCATGCGTTGAAGTGGCGTTTCCATTCGTATAATCTACTTCATAACCGAAGAAACAGAAATCGCTCACCAAATCCCATTCATAATTATCTTCTGCACCATTCATCCAATACGGATGCCAGCCAAAAACCATTCGGTTCAGGTCACAATTAACCTTTTCACGAGGCGCTTTTGGATTGGGAGTAATTTCCAAACCGTTATCCGGGTGAATCAATAATTCATCTTGGTGTAAAGACTGAGAAAGAGCATTTAAAGAGCAGAAAAATGCCAGAAGTAGCAATGCAGTAGTTTTCAATTTTCTTGAATTAGTTGCTCAAATTTAGGTTTCGGAAACTTCCAAAACAAACTTTCAATTAAAGAAAAAACACTGAAAATCAACTAAATCGATTTATATACAGAAAGTTTAATGCGATGAAATTATCAAACTTGAAACGCAAAGAAACCAGAGCGCAAAGGGGGGCATCAATCTTTGCGTTTAATTAAATCCTGACACTGCTGTCTAAATTCGAATAAACAAAAAAAGGGTCTCCGAAGAAACCCTTTTCAAAATATGAATCGAAAAGATTAAACCAATTCTGCAGCAGCAAAATGGAATTCACCTTCGATAATTGCGTTCTCATCAGAATCTGAACCGTGAACCGCGTTACGCCCTTTAGACTCAGCGTAGTATTTACGGATAGTTCCTTCAGCAGCCTCAGCAGGATCAGTAGCACCAATCAATGCACGGAAATCAGCAACTGCATTGTCTTTTTCAAGAATAGCAGCAACGATTGGTCCAGAAGTCATGTACTCAACCAATTCTCCGTAGAATGGACGCTCAGCGTGAACTTCGTAAAACTTCTCAGCTTGCTCTCTTGACAATTGAGTTAATTTCATTGCTTTAATTTCGAAACCTGCTTGGATAATCATGTCGATGATCTTTCCTGTGTGCTTATTTTCTAAAGCATCTGGTTTCAACATTGTAAATGTTCTGTTTCCTGACATTGTGCTTACTTTTTATCTTAAAATCGGCCTATCTTTTTCGATAGACGGGCACAAAAGTACGAGTTCTTTTTTGAATTTCAGCAGAAATCAATGCTTGAATTACAGTCATTTGTTTAATTTATGCTAATTTTTAGTCTTGTCTAAAAATAATTCGTAACTTCACATAAATTAAGTTCCATGCTGACTAAAAGTGAAGAAAATTACATCAAGGCAATCTATCAGTTGAGCGAAAACACAACGGATACGATCAACACCAATCTACTTGCAGAAAGCATGCAAACAAAAGCGAGTTCGGCTACTGACATGTTGAAGAAACTGGCAGAGAAAGAATTGGTTCAATATGCCAAATATCAAGGATGCAGCTTAACTGAACATGGTCAAAAAACTGCTCTGATGATTATTCGAAAGCACCGCCTTTGGGAAACATTTTTGGTACAAAAACTCAACTTTGGCTGGGAAGAAGTACATGAAATTGCCGAACAACTTGAACATATTCAAAGCAATAAACTTACTGAACGTCTCGACGCATTTTTAGACCATCCGAAGTTTGATCCGCACGGAGATCCCATTCCAAGTGCAGATGGAAAACTACCTACGCGTAGAAGCATTCTCTTGAGTGATTGCGAACTAAACGAAAAAGTGGTGATTTCCGGGGTGAAAGACGGTGAAGTGGAGTTTTTGGCTTATCTAAACGATATTGGTTGTACACTTGGAACCGAACTCATTATCCGAAACAAATTCAGTTTCGACGGCTCACTACTAATCGAAATGAACAACAAACAAATTCAATTTTCCGCAGTTATCTCTAAAAGAATTACTGTTATTAAAAACGACTGATGAGAACACTATTTCTTTTGTCGTTGCTGATTCTGGCAGGTTGTTCAACCAAAAAGTTGAGTAATAAGCAGTTGATTGTCTGCTCTACTTCCATTATAGCCGACTGTACAAGAGAAATTGTTGGCGACAACTATGAAGTAGTTTCATTGATGGGTCCGGAAATTGATCCACACAGTTACAATCCTCGTCCATCTGATGCAAAATACTTGGATCAGGCTGACGTAATTATTTACAGCGGCTTCCATTTGGAAGGAAAAATGGCGGAGCTTTTCGAGCATTTGAAAACCAGAAAGAAAGTCATTTGTGTTGCAGATTATTACCAAAAAGATAAACGAATTGTGGTTGATGCTCAGGGTGCTGTTGATCCGCATATTTGGTTCGACCCCAACCTCTGGCTTGACGCTTTCAATGGAG
Source organism: uncultured Flavobacteriales bacterium (assembly GCA_946479125.1). The sequence continues at coordinate 3,103 of CAMLET010000022.1, read as the reverse complement.
TTACACAACGTTTATCGAAACATTATAAAACCGATTCAACGCTATTCAACTCGAATTACAACAACTATAATACACTGATTCAAAAGGAATATCGGGAATTGAAATTGAAACTTTCTAAAATTCCGATTGAGCAACGCGTGATCATTACCTCACATGATGCATTCCATTATTTCGGAAGGGCATTTGATTGCAAAGTGAAAGCCATTCAGGGAACTTCCACAACTCAGGATCCGAGTATTCAGGCTATGCGTGAGTTACAGGATTACATTCTGGAACACAAGATCAAAGCCTTATTCGTAGAAAGTTCGGTAAATCCAAAATCCATTGCTTCGATCATCGAAAACTGTAAAAGCAAAGGTCATAAAGTTGTTATAGGCGGGACCCTTTATTCTGATGCTTTAGGCGCGAAAAAGGCAAAAACTTACGCCAAAATGCTCGAGGAAAACTGTACAACAATATTCAAAGCACTACATCCATGAATTCGTCGATAAAAGTTAGAAACTTAAATGTTTGGTACGGAAAACAACACGCTCTTGCCGATGTTTCTTTTGAACTTGGTGAAGGGAAATTGATTGGAATTATTGGTCCGAACGGTTCCGGAAAAAGTACTTTATTGAAGGCTATTCTGAACCTGATTCCATCACAATCGGACGAAATTCAATTTTATGGACAGAAACTCGATCAGGCAAAGAACAAAATCGCATATGTGCCACAGCGTGAATCTGTCGACTGGAATTTCCCTATTAGCGTTGAGGAAGTAGTTGCAATGGGACGTTTAAATCCAAAAAAACTCATTCAACGACTTACTGCAAACGATAAACAACTGATTACGGAAACACTATCACAAGTTGGAATAGAAGATTTAAGAAAGAAACAAATTGGCGAACTTTCCGGCGGACAGCAACAGCGTGTTTTTATAGCTCGTGCAATTGCGCAGCAAGCAGATCTAATATTAATGGACGAACCGTTTGTAGGAATCGACATGGCTTCACAGGAAAACATTCTGGAGCTTCTCCTGAATCTGAAATCGAGCGGAAAAACAATTGTGATGGTTCATCACGATCTATCTACTGTTGCGCAATATTTTGACGAAGTGTTATTGATGAACAACAAATTGGTGGTTCACGACGAAACCAAGAAAGTCCTTCAGCCACAGTTACTACAATCCGTTTACGGGAAATTATTCAACGAATCTCAGCTTTAAGATGGATATCGTTCTCATAAAACTATTTCTGGCTGTTCTGTTCATCAGTATCGTTTCCTCATTGGTTGGAACCTTTACTTTCCTGCAGAAAAAGGCGTTGATCAGCGATGCACTTTCGCATTCTGTACTGCCCGGAATTGTTTTGGGATTCATTTTGAGCGGACATTTAAATCCATGGCTGGTTTTGACAGGAGCAATAGCTTCAGGCTGGCTTTCCCTTAAATTAATCGACTTACTTCGAAAGATCAGTCCATTAAAATCTGACGCACTTTTAGCTGTTTCTCTAAGTACATTCCTTGCCATCGGACTTTCAATGATCTCATATACGCAATTGAATCCGGCATTTTCGCGCTCTGGTCTAACCGACTTCTTATTCGGAAAAATAACTGCCATCAACAACAACGATTTATTGATGATGGGAACTGTTTGTGTGGTCACACTTTTAGTAATAGGATTGTGCTGGAGTACTCTTGTAACGAGAAGTTTTGATGAATCATACACCAGATCGCGTGGTTTCAAAGTTCGATTATTGGATACCGTTTTTAATTTACTGATTATAACTACGGTCGCTATCAGCGTTCAGGCTATTGGTGTGGTTCTCACTTCTGCCCTATTAATCGTTCCTGTTGCGTTTGCACGAATGTTTAGCTATAAGGTCTTCAAAATCGCACTTATTGCCCTGGCAGTTTCGCTATTTTCCACTTTAAGCGGAACAACCATCTCCATTTATGTAGCAAGCATTCCAACCGGTCCGGCCATGGTTATTATGCTTTCAGTAACGTTTGCATTAGGAATTTTATTCAACTATCTAAAACCGAAACGAAATGGATAGTACAACTATTTGGATGATGATCCTGGCGATTTCGGTTGCGCTTCCGGCTTCAATACTAGGAACATTTCTTGTTCTTCGCAGAAAAGTTATGATTGCCGATGCAATTTCACACTCTGTACTTCCCGGAATCGTAGTGGCTTATTTGGTAACGAAAGATCTGTCAGGACCTCAATTCTTATTTGGATCAATAATTACCGCAGTGTTCACTTCATCAGTAATTAACTGGCTTCAGCGTAAATTCAATACTCAAGAAGACGCAGCGATTGGAATTGTTTTCACCACTTTTTTTGCCATTGGAATTTTACTCATTGCACTTTATACAGGAAAAAACACGGATATCGATCAGGAATGTGTTTTGTACGGTGACCTGGAAACAACAGTTCTTTACCATCTTTCTGTCTTCGGAAAAGATATTGGTCCGCTTGCTTTTTATACAATGCTGCCATTAACCATTGTTATTTCACTTGTTGTTTCACTCTTTTTGCCACAATGGAAAGTAGTTTTGTTCGATCAAGGATTTGCTACCACAAAAGGTTTAAAGGCAAACCGTTGGGAATGGTTTTTACTTTTGTTAGTAAGCATATACTCCGTTCTTTGTTTTGAAAGCGTCGGTGTTGTGATGGTAGTTGGATTATTGGTGCTTCCACCTAGCACCGCAATGATCATCAGCAAGAAATTTTCACGCGTTTTATGGCTTTCAATACTGTTCGGAATTATTTCTTCCATAACTGGAGTTATCTTAGCAATTCAATTTAACCTCTCTATCGCGCCACTGATTGTATCGATTAACAGCTTGAATTTGATTGTTATTGCGACATTTAAAGCTATTACTTCGACGAAGAACAACAAGAACACGAATTCAAGAGTTCAATAATGAAAGGAATTGTACTATATTTTTAGTAAGAAAATTGTTGCGCATACATAATTCTGTCTTACCTTTGTTTCAAGAAATCAAATGAGAGTTTGGTTTTTGGGTTTTATAGTTTTAGCATGGTTTAGCAAAAAGAGGAGTAGATTTTAGAGAATTTACTCCTCTTTTTGTTTTTACACGTTTCCTTACAAACTAG
>CAMLET010000021.1 GCA_946479125.1 uncultured Flavobacteriales bacterium | reverse complement strand
TCCAGTTCCAAAAGCGTATTCAAATCAATTGACTCGAACGGTTTACGGATAACAACATCTGCCAAGCTATCAATTTCAGCTCGCGGCATTGGATCAATCGAAGTGATTTCTGTAGTCAAATTCAATTCGCGTTTTGCCTTTGCAGCAACCTTTGTTGAATTTCCTGAACCAACTTCTACATAACGTTTCGGTTTCAATTCGGCAAGCATCGTATAGATCATTACGATATCCAAGCCAGGAAGAAAATTATTATTCCATGCTGGTGATAAGGTATCAGTTTCAACACCCGTCTTTTTGATCTTTTGTATACTTTCCTTATGCTTTAAAGCCAAATCTATATATCCTATATACACATCACGATTGGCAGTAATAATCTCATTCAATTCTTTATGTGGCGGTAAACCATGACCGTAACGTGGAACAAAATCTACAGCATAATCCGCATGAAGTGTTTTAAACTTTGGAGAAAGGAAACGATATAAAGATTTAATCATAATTCTAAATTTCAGGCTTTTTAAATTAGTCCACCCAGATTTAAAGGTTGTTTTATCACGTTCAATTTTAATGTAAAACGAATGCGCGATCCATAATTGGTGTTCGAGTAATTGTCGATAATATTTTGCGTACTGTACAATGGGAAATAAACTCCTAAATATTGTCCAAGACGTAAGGCTAAACCAGTATTAAATCCGGTTTCAATCTCATCATTGGATTTCATGAACATTCCATAATCGGCAAATAAACCAAATATTCTTGGTCCAATAGGCGATTGAATGAAGAAGTTGAATGCACTGACCATTTTCGTTGAATTTCCGAAATACGAAGTTGTCTTGAAACCACCCATATTCTCGATTCGCTGCTGACTGTAAAAACCTGTAAACTCTGATCTTCCCAAGAAATAGTCTTCCAGGAAATTATCCTGTAAACCAGTTGCTCCACCTAGTGACAATGAATAAGCATAAGAATCGAATCCGGTTGCTTCAAACAAATAGTTGACACCCGTGTAATGACGAAGTTCGATCCAGCGCTCTTCGTCTTTCTTCATGTATCTCCATTTGTAACTTACTTCCAAAGAAGCTCTACCCACTTTATCGTTACTTGTCACATTAGTAAGGAAATCTGTTCTTGGAGAAATCACCAACTTGTGATCTGGTCTGCTGAATCTGAAATTATAAGTGAAATAAGCTCCTACATGGTCCTCTTGAAATCCGCCAAAAGCATCAACTCTATATGACGATTGTAAAATGAAATCACTTGTCCATGGAGAGGCATTTCCTCTATTACCTACTTTTGCTTGCCAATACGGCTGAATTGCATAGTAGATCGGGTTGGTTTCCTCTACTCTTCCACCACTCATAAATGATTTAACAGAAACTCCGAATCGACTCGTCTTCAATCCTCTCGCTGGTAAGAATCCCCAACTCAATTCAGCAATTCCTGAAACACGTTTTCCACCAAATGAATAGAAAGGTGCCACGAAATATTGAAAGCGTTTCAATGGAATTCCGTTATTGTGAACAACTACTCCAAGCATTAACTTGTCATAATGATTTCCAGCCAACATAGGCGTCCAGAATGCATTGGTTTTATTTCTTTCGTTGTCACCAAACAAGTATTCAACCGTAAGCGGCTCATACTTTCCGAAAACGCCTTTCTTATCCCAATAGTTATTATTAACGTTTAATTCCGGTTCACGTTTGGAAGCATTCACTACAACTTGATCAAATTCTTTGTCGAACGTCAATGAAGACTTATCAAAACTTGGTTCAGCCCATTTGGTTTCAATCAATTTCCCATCAATATATCCTGAAACTTCAATTGGTCCAGCAACTTGTCCTTTATTATCTATGACAACAGTAGTTTGACCGTTTTTAGCCTTAACAGAGCATAACTTAGCATCTAAATGCTTCGTTGTTTGGATTAAGTCGTCGAATAACCAGGACAAATCTTTACCGCTTTCTTGCTCCAAAACATCGCGCATGTCTTTCGGATCCGGATGTTTGAATTTCCACTTGTCGTAATAAGCCTGCATGCATTTATCGAAAGCTTCCTCACCCAAATATTCTTTCAAATAGTTGAACACCAAACCTGTTTTCATGTACATCACAGCTCCGTAATTCACACTTGTAAAGTCAGCACTGTGCGTTTCAATTGGTTGGTCTTCACCTAATAAGGCAACCATTTTGAAGGAAACATCAGCCATGTCGTAATGGTCTAAATGATCCAGGTGCATAACGCCACCAAGCACCATATCCGACATATTTGTATTGTCCGGATACTTTGTATACATGTAACGAAGTTCGTTCAGGGTATTCATTCCTTCATCCATCCAGCCATGAACACGTTCATTGGTTCCTAAAATTCCGTAGAACCAATTGTGACCAACTTCGTGAACAATTACCACCTCTAATTCCGCAGTATTTGATGAATTTCCAATTACTGTAATGTTCGGGTACTCCATTCCTCCACCGGCAGAAATTGTTCCATCAACGGCTGTTACATTGTTATAAGGATAATCGCCATTCCATTTCGAATAATAGAATGTTCCATCGTTAATGTATTCAATTGATTTCGACCATAAAGCTGCATTTCTAGGGGTAAACATTGCCCAACTGGTCACTTTTCGTCCCGAATGAGGGAGTGCTACTTCACCTTTCAGCACTAAATAACGTTTGTCGGCAAACCAAGCGAAATCGTGAACGTCTTTTTGCGTAAAGCGAACGGTTTTCAGGTTGATTGAACTTGCAGGAAAAGGATCTGATCCTCCTCTGGTTCCTTTTTTTCGTTCCGGAAGATTCTTCAGATAAGCTTCAGTATCCGCAACTTTTTTATTCAGGAAATCTAACTCTGATGGTGTTTGACAATCTCCTGTCGCGCCAAGAACATAATTTTCAGGAAGTGTAATGGAAACATCGAATGTTCCGTAATCAGAATAAAATTCACCCTGATTCAAATATGGAATCGGATTCCAGCCATTTTTATCGTAAACCGCTGGTTTTGGATACCATTGTGTGATTTGATAAGATTGTCCGACATGTCCTAAACGTGAAATTTCACCCGAAGGAATTTTAACAGTAAATGGTGTTGAGATTGTCATTTGTCCGCCTGCTGGAATTGGAGTGTCAAAATGCAAAATAGCAATATCCATATGTTCCGGATCGTATTCCCAACGAATTGCTTTTCCATTCGAGGTAAAATTCAGTCCGTCGATATTTCCTTTTACAGAATCAGCACCAAATTGCAGTAATTTTTCGCCGTCGTCATAAAGCTGTTTTCCTAATGCTGAATTTCCATCGCGGTAAGCATTTGGCCAAATGTGAATATACATTCTATCCAAGGCTTGTGGAGAATTGTTGTGATATACAAATTCTTCAGTTCCAGATAGAGCGTGATTTCTATCATCAAGCGAAACAGAAATTTTATAGTCGATACTCTGTTGCCAATAATTTTGAGCTTTTCCGTTGAAAGCAGCAAAAACAATTACAAGAAGGGGGAAAATTTTGCGCATAAGTTCTTTCGATTCCTGGAGTGTAAAAATAGCAGGATTTGGGGAAGAAAAGTTGTGAATAGCACAGTTTGGTATTGTGAGAGGTGAACTTTTTAAGTAAATTAAATAGGAAAATGATGATTTATGAGATTAATTAAACCTAATGACTATGACGTGGAAGATTTCCAAATTGCCTTTTTAGGTGATGCTTTTTCACATCCAGTACGAAAGAAAATAATTGAACATTTGCATGAAGAAGGTGGATTTTCAAAAGCGGATTATAGTAAGCTGATGAATTTGAGTAAAGTGGTTGTAGGACGACATATTAAAAAACTCAAAGAAGCGAAATTGATCAAGAGCGAGTATTTTATTCATCATGAAATACTCAGTTTGGATACAACTGAATTGGAAGTAATGTATAAGTTTCTAGGAAAGCTCTTAGGGAAATGATCTGTTGAGAATTTTGAGCTAAATATGCTAAGATAGCTAGTAGAGAGCGTAATGAGGAGTAACCAAATTTAGTTACTTGCACATATGGTTATTCGTATATACGGTTATTCGCATATATACTAATTAGTAAATAAGCTCTAAGGACATTACTGTTGGAGACAGTAACCCAATTTAGTTACTTGTAAATTCGCTTATTTGTCAATTTGGCGATTCGATTAAGGAACCTGTAGTCTTCCGATCGAATTTGCCAATATATAATAGACAATCCAAAGAATTGGGGTAAACAAAAGAAAAAATGATTATTCAAAATACGAATGACGGTTGAACGGGCGAATGATGATTCAAAAAGTCAATTATACTGAAAAGGGCGAATAATGATTCGCCCCAACTTATTCACTACTTTTACCACATGCAAAACATCCTCATCATTCAAACCGCTTTTCTTGGTGATGTGATTCTCGCTACTCCCGTAGTCAGCGAGTTGCAGCGCATTTATCCAAATGCAAAAATCGATATGCTTGTCCGTAAGGGAAATGATGGAATTATCTCTACACATCCCCAAATCAATGACATTCTTGTCCTCGATAAAACAAGTGGAAAGATCAAAGAGATAAAGCGCCTGAGGAAAATTATCCGTGCAAAAAAATACGATTTGCTTATCAATCTTCACCGTTTTGGAAGCTCCGGAATTCTGGCTCTATTAAGTGGTGCTAAGCAAAAAGTGGGCTTCGATAAAAATCCATTCTCGTTTTCCTACGACATAAAAGTGAAGCATGAAATTGGTAACGGAACACACGAAGTTGAGCGAAACCTAAAATGTATAGCACATTTAGGAGCAAGAAAACTCGTTCAGCCAAAAGTATATCCAACCGAACAACATCGGGAAAAAGTAGCCGATTTGGTTACTAAGCCATTTGTTACACTTGCTCCTGCATCCGTTTGGTTCACAAAACAATTACCAGAAAAGAAATGGGTAGAGCTGGCCAATAAGCTAAAAGCAGATTTTAAAGTTTATCTGGTTGGCGGACCAACTGATTTCGAACTTTGCGAACGAATTAGAAAAGAATCAAATTTTGAAGGAAATACAAATCTTGCAGGGAAATTAAGTTTGTTGGAATCTTGTGCATTGTTTGAAAAAGCCAGTCGTTGTTATGTAAACGATTCTGGTCCCTTACATATGGCCACGGCAGTGAATGCTCCAACAACAGCATTCTTTTGCGCAACAATTCCAGCTTTTGGTTTTGGACCATTATCCGACGATTCTGAAATCAAAGAAACTTCTGAGATTCTGGATTGCAGACCTTGCGGTTTACATGGTGGAAAATCATGCCCGAAAGGACATTTCAAATGCGGAAACATTACTATTTAATTGAAAATGGACTTCGACTCCGCTCAGCCACCTTTTCAATTCTGAATTTTCAATTTTCACTTCCTCTTAATGACTTTCCCCGCATTCAAGTAGAACAAGGCTTTTATTGAAAATGAATTCAAACGTGGTTGCGCGAATAGATCGTTGAATACATTGAAATACGAACCATAATTTCCTTGTTTAGAAGCGTAGATATTGTACTTCCAAACAAAGCGAATTTCACTTCCCGGATAAATTACCCATCTGAAATTCATATCTAAAGTAAAGGCATTAAAACTGGTATTGTGAATTGAAACACCATCTGCATCATAACCTGTATAAGTTGTTTCAGAGCGCTCACCGCTGTTTTCTAATTTATTGAATTTCGTGTATGTTACTTCCTGCCAGTAATGATTTACTTTCAAAATCATTCCGATACGATTTGTAAATGTATAATTCCCTGTAATGTTATTGTTAACAATCCATCTGTCTCGTGTTCCCAAAATGATATCACTTCCATAAGCAGGATCAGAAACGTAGACATAACCATAATTTCCTTTCAAAAGGGTTACTGCAACTTCAGGAACAACGAAAAGTTTATTCGAAATTCTGAAACGAGGACTTACTGAACCTTCAGCATTGATCATGTTTTTCTCATTGAATTTTCGTGCTGATAGTGAGAAATCCAATGCAACTCGTTTCGAATAATTGCTTGAGTAAAATCCACCGGCATAAGCTGAAGCAGCGATATTTACTGGAACTCCAAATGTTCTTGATTCAAAATGATCAACATTTCCAATTGGATTTGCTCCCCCGTAAAATCCTGCAGTCAGGAAATTTTTGAAGGTTCCAACCCACTGACCAAAGACTTCCCAGTTGGAATAAAGACTCGGTGAATACAAATAGTTGACACTCGTACTAAAGTTCACATTTCTTCTCAATAAATGTCCGCCCGGTGAGAAATTGATACCCTGATAAGAAGCATTTGCACCTCTGTAATTGTTATTGGACAAATATCCAAGTTCATTAGGATCATAAGTGTCTGAACATTCATAATATTCAACTCCAAAAGTTCTTGCACCTTCCACTTTCGAAAAATTCAGATAATTGGTATAACCGTAATCCGTTGTTCCATTTCGCTGATTATAAGAAAACTGTCCTTGTCCAAATAAGGAATAGACCCGATTTTTAGTCAGTAACTGAAATTCACCGGAACTCACATTGGAAATTGCATTTACTTCCGGACGGAAAACATTCGAATTAATAAACGAAATGGAATTGTTGTTCTTCAAATTCTGACTTAGAACAAAAACGTTGTAATTCGATGTTGGGTGCGACATAATTTCACGTTCATTCCCAAGCGAATCTTCATAAGTAATATTGGTTTGCTTTTCGATGGCATTAAAAACACCAAGTCCAAGTCCTCCTTTTGTTCTACCTGAAATTTTTGTAGCATTGATCAGCTGTGCCAGTGCTGGAGCACTCGTCACTCTATTTCCAGCAGCCTGCAGGGAATCGGCACGATAACCATAAAGCGTATTGTCACCAATTCTTCGCGTATAGAAAATATCACCAATTCCGAACAAGTCCATTCCTTCTAAAAAGAAAGGACGATTTTCATTGTACCGCACCTCAAATGGTGAAAGATTAAGCACGAGATTATCGGAAACGGTTTGACCAAAATCGGGAACCAATGTGGCGTCCAATGTAAAAGCTTCGTTTAGACCAAGCTTCATATCCATTCCAAAACGCGGACGTAAAGCCCACTCCTGAGCTCCCGTTTGTTCGTTGTAATAATTCTCCAAATAGGTGGTTCCGTATGGCGAAAAAGACAATCGTAAAGGAGATTGCAAATTCTCCAAATTCTCGAGGTTTCCGGATTGGGCCAACTCACCAAACTCTTTCGGATCAACTGGTGACCAATACGAAATCTCCCTGTTTCTTCGAATTTGACGTTTGTAATTGATCTTCCAATGCTGAATATCTTCTTTTGGAAAGCGTAATTGTGTTAGTGGAATTTTCATTTCTACTACCCAACCTGTTTCTGTTAGTTTAACCCTACTTTTCCAAACAGCATTCCATGTAAAATCCGCATCATTCTGACTTCTGATTGCATCAATTTCAACACCAGCTGCAGTAACAAAAAACGAAAAGCCATTCTGACCAGCTCCGTAAGGATCGATCAAAATTCCGAACCAATCTGCATTTCCATAATCATCTCGCTGAGAAAGCGGGGTCATCAATGAATCGGGATGAGGATCATTCAAAATTGCTCCAATGTAAATTGCCTCGTCATCGTAAACGAACATTACTTTCGATTCAAAATTGGATACATTTCCAACGGTTGGGAAATTGACTACAAACGAATCAGCAATATCTGCTTTCTTCCAAATTTCTTCATCCAGCTTGCCGTCCAGAACAACAACGTCTACCGTACTTATTGCACGAACCGATTTTTGCCCAAAAGCAATTACCGTAGAAAGGCTGAGTATGATAGTTAGAAGAAATTTCACTGCACAAAATTGGGCATTTCTGAAGGAAAAAGCATTGTTTGTTATTCGAAAAATTGAATTAATTTTCTCCACATGAAGACATTACTGCTCATCTGTTTTACAATTACTTTTTGTGTTTATGCAAATTGTCAGGCTGAACTGAGTATTTGGAAGGATTCGGTTATTGGAGCTATTTACAATCCCAAAACCAAGAAAGTAGCTTATGGAAGAAAAGATAAAAAAGAAGTCTATCATATTTTTATTTCCGACTCTTCTGGTAAAAATGAAACCAAACTCACCTTTCCAGCTTGGCAGGAAAACCGCCATCAATGGGCAGAAGAATGGCATCCGTCAGGAGAATTTCTAATCTGTTATGTGGAAAAGAACGATTACGTAAAAGAGAAGAAGCACAAACGAAAATCGGTGGACGCCACTCCCGGTTACGGTGCCTACGTTGATCTCTGGATCATCAAAAAGGACGGTTCCAAAGCTTGGAAATTACTGGATCTACCGAATTCTTTCAATTCAGGAATAATACACGCAGCCATTTCACCAGATGGAACAAAAATAGCCTGGAGCGAGCGCGTCTTAGCTCCGAAATTCGGAAACTTCAACCTGATGGCAGGAGCTTATGAAATGAAAATGGCTGATTTAATACTGGATTCTATTCCGCATTTGGAAAATGTAAAGGTCTTTAAACCCGGAAATGTTGATGCATGCAATGAATTGGATGGAATTTCTCCTGATAACAAACTCATCAGCTTCTACTCTACTTATGAATCGAAGAATATTCTTGCAACACCCATTTATACTATTAATGTAGAAACCGGAGAAATTAAAAAACTAACAACGGAATCGTATTCCCAGGCAGCAACATTTACTCCTAACGGTAAGCAATTGGTTTATATGACAGGAGATCAATGCACACGATTTCCAGGAGATTTATTAGGCGCAGATTGGTGGATCATGGACATTGATGGAAGTAACAAACAACGATTGACTTATATGAACATTAAGGATCATCCGCAATCCGTAAATCATTACCGCTTAGCCGGAAGTTTATCCTTTATTGATGAAACCCATTTTCTTGGTGGGGTTATGACAAAATCACTGGGATTGACGGGTTACACAGCAGTTGTTGATATTTCGTGGTACCTGAAAAGGTAGGTTCAAAAAGATCAAAGGTGGTTAAGTCAATATATTGAACTATTGAATCCGCCACGGCGGACTCAGAATAAAGGTGACTGAGCGGACTCGAAGTCAAATCTTCAAACTCAAAACCCGTTTTTCCGCATCCGGATTCACAAACTCGCGAAGTTTATTGTTCAGGATAACATTCTTTCCAGATATCGGATCGCCATACGTTTGGTAGAAATAGTTCTTCTCATTCAATTGAACGGCCAAACCAAAACGTTTCTTCGTAACCCGAATTCGATTTCCGGCAACTCTCAGTTTACAACCATCCGGAACTGAAAACACACGCATATTCAAGCCGGAATAACGTTTGTAATCTTCTAACGCTCTTGGAATTTTGTCTGCATGACCAAAACGAGGAGTATACAATCCAACTGCGCCATTGTTTGTCTTCACAACCATCACCAACTCATTCGAATTCAGAAAAAGGATTTCCTGATCGTTCATTTCACGATGACGATTAAAAGAAATAACTGCAACCAAAACAGCAACGCTGGACCAAAGAATCAAATTCCATTTTCGAGATTTGGTCAGCGCAAAAATGCTTACGATCATTAAACCAATCAGCAATTCCCAAAGTGTTAAATGAAATCCGCCCGACACAGCTCCGGGAAGTTGTTCCACCCAAGCTACCCAAAGTAACAATCCCAGAATTGTAAAACAGAAAAGGATAGCCACTATTGAAGAAACAACAGGAATTGGACTTGAAACGAGAAAAATAATTCCAGCTAATAAAACGAGGAAACCAAAGATCATAACTCCAACATTCGCAAGTAAAAAATAATTGGGAAACTGATAGAAATAGAATAAAGTTAAAGGAGTTGTAAAAGCTGTGGCAGCCAACCCGACTGCATTTCCGTCCCAGAACCAAAGCAGGTATTTGTTTTTCACAACAACAAGATTCCGAATTTTTGGATAAAGCAGAAAAACACCCAGCATGGCTAAAAACGAAAGTTGAAAACCGATATCAAACATTACCCATGGATCAATTGCACTCAAAACAATGGCACTTATACCGAGAGATATGACACCAGTACTTTTTCTTCCACTCAATTCACCAATAGCTACAACGGAGAACATAAATACAGCACGCATTACTGCAGGTGAAGCACCGGTCACAAAACCGTAAACCCAAATCAATAAAATGGAGAAGATCAATGCATTTCGTTTTGAAATAAATTGACTGAATTGAGATAGAATTGCGTTCAATAAAACTAAAATTAGTCCGACATGTAACCCGGAAACAGCTAGCACATGCATTGCACCCGTATTCGAAAAAGAGCGCATCACATCATCCGACAAATTGTCCTTATCTCCCAACAAAAGAGCTTGCGCAACTCCTAGAAAATCGCCATCCAACTGCTCAGCCATAAGATTTGAAAGGTATTCACGCCAGCGAACAAAAGTTCCGTCAATCGTAGAATAATTTCCAACCTTTTCAATGTCAAATCCGCTTACAAAAGCCCTGTGTCTAATTCCTTTTGTCAAATAATACCACTCAGCGTCAAACTCACCTGGATTTTCTTTGTTTTCAATTGGCAGCAAATCAGCCGAAACACTTAAGAGATCATCAGGACCAAATTTCGATTCAGCTCCGTTAACAGAAAGAATTAAATCAAAATTGGATTTAATGAATTTCCCCTGATGTTCCACTTTTGTTACTTCAACTTTTAATAACTGCGTATCAAAACCTGTTTCTTTACTCTCACAAACACGTACCAAATATGATTCTGCGTTCTCATTAATCAATTGATGACGATAATCATTTAAATGAAAGTAAATTGCTCCTAATACAACAGAAAGATTGACAACAAAAATGATCCTGAACAATTTAGATCTATAAATTTTGGCAATCAGTAGTAATAATGAACAAAACGTAATTCCAATAAAGAATTGAGAAAGTTGTCCAAAAGAAGTGTCGAGCAGAAAAGCAAGCAGACAACCAATAAACCAACCAACGATTGGATAAATTAATGGAAAGGTTTTCATCAGTTCAAGTGATAATTTGATTCAGTACATAAATAGCGTGGTATTCCAAGGAAAACCGCAGTAAAACTTTCTACAGGCAACACCTAGTTATCTGAAATATAATCATTTGTTGAAAAAATCGTATACCATAACTGAAATTTTGTTTGTTTCTTTACGGCACTTAAAAATCAAACCAAATGAAATTGAATACTAAGTTTATCTTCCCAACGCTAGTTCTGGCAGCTGTTTTGACTGCTTGTGGAGGAAGCTCTGATGAAGATGAAAAAGGTAAAGTAACCGTTGAAGAAACAAATTTTGAATCTGAAGAAGATGATTTCGTTTTGCCTCAACCGATTACAATGGCACAAATGTTTAAAGAAGCAGGTTTAACCTATGTTGATGGTAAAACAAACTCTGCTGAAAACAAATCAAAATACAGTCAAAAAATTGATCAGCTTCTAAACTTAGGAGTTTATTCAACAGACTTGGCTTACTGTGCTATTAACAACAAAACTCAGGAAGCAAGAGAATACCTGGTAGCTGTTCAATATCTTGGAAGTAAAGTTGGATTGGAAAGTGTTTTTTCTGACAAAGAAATGGTCAACAAATTTGATAAAAACTTGGGTGACCAGGCTGCAATGGAAGAATTGATCTATGACATTCAGGATAAAATTGATTCTTACCTTGATGATAACAGTATGCGTTTCTTGGCAGCAGTTGAATTTGCAGGCGCTTGGACAGAGGGAATTTACCTTGGAATTGAAGATTCAAGAAAAAAACCTGAAGAAATTGGTGTTACATTGGTTGAACAAATGGTTTTGTTGGAAAACACGATTAAAGGATTGAAATCTCACCCTGCAAAAGATGACAAACGTTTGAAAGAGATCATTTCATCTTTTGAGAAAGTGTTGAATTCTTATAAGGGATTTGCAAGTGTTAAAAAGGCAAATGCAAACAAGAATTTCGAAGCTCCTACTTTGACTTCTGCTGAGTTCGATATTTTGGCTAAAGAAATCGAGAAATTGCGTTCATCTATTGTTTCACCAGTTAAATAATCAAATCATGAGAAACTTATTATTTTTAGGACTTATCGGTTTTTGTGGTTTAATCCTTAGCGTAGCAAATTACGCTCCGAACGACGGTGCTTTTGATGCGCAGGTAAATACCATGAAGCAAGAATGTAAAGATATGATCTCTACATGCAGATATGAAGGATCAAAAATCACTTACTATGTTGCAGGATCTGGAAAGCAGACAAAAAATGTAGAGTTATTCTTATTCTTGGCAAAAGAATATCAAATCGCAATTTCGGCAAAGAAAAGCAGCGCAGTTATTACCGCTAAATTCTACGATGCTGCACCTGAGGTAAAAGAGCGAAAATTGATTAAAGAATATAAAAGTATTCAGGGTAAATCATTCATGGTTAGCTCAGATGAATTGAACAAATTGTACCGTAAAAAAGCTCCTGAAGTTGAGCGTTTGAAAAACATTCACGTTGAGTATTCAATTGGAACTGGTAAAAACGTAAAAGAAGCAGCAGTTTTGGTATACGGATTTAAAGCTTAATTCTTTCGGGAATTCAGTTTCAAAATTGTAAATTTGCACCTGTCGTAACTGCGACAGACGATAAATTAAAGTACATATGATAAATATAACTCTTCCAGACGGATCAGTTAGACAATACAACGCAGGAGCAACAGCATTAGATGTTGCTCTTAGCATTTCTGAAGGATTGGCTCGTAATGTATTGGCAGCCAAAGTGAACGACATTGTTGTTGACGCAACTTTGCCTATAACTTCTGATTCTACGGTTCAATTATTGACGTGGAACGATGCAGAAGGTAAGTCGACCATGTGGCACTCTTCAGCTCACCTTATGGCTGAGGCTTTGGAATTCTTTTATCCAGGAATTAAATTGGCGATTGGTCCTCCAATTGCGAATGGATACTACTATGACGTAGATTTCATGGATTACACTTTCAAAGAAGAAGATCTTCAGAAAGTGGAGGAGAAAATGAAGGAATTGGCAAAACAAAAGTTGCAGTTCGTTCGAAAAGAGGTTTCTAAAGCAGATGCTTTAGCGTACTTCACAGAGAAACAAGACCCATACAAATTGGAGTTGATACAGGATTTACCTGATGGCTCCATCACATTCTATACGCAAGGTAATTTCACGGATCTTTGTCGTGGACCTCACCTACCCGACACTGGTTTTATCAAAGCAGTTAAATTGCTTTCGATCGCTGGTGCATATTGGCGTGGAGACGAGAAAAACAAACAATTGACTCGTGTTTATGGAATTACTTTCCCGAAACAATCAGAGTTAACTGAGCACCTTGAATTGTTGGAAGAGGCGAAACGTCGCGACCACAGAAAAGTGGGTAAGGAATTGGAATTGTTCACTTTCTCTCAAAAAGTAGGATCTGGTTTACCACTTTGGTTGCCGAAAGGTGCTGCTTTGCGTGAGCGTTTGGAGAATTTCCTGAAAAAGGCGCAAAAGAAATCCGGTTACGAGCAAGTAATTACTCCACATATTGGAAACAAAGAGTTGTATGTGACTTCAGGTCACTACGAAAAATACGGTGCGGATTCATTCCAGCCTATTAAAACTCCGGATCCGAATGAGGAATTCTTATTGAAGCCAATGAACTGTCCTCACCACTGTGAGATCTTCAAAAGCAAACCGCGTTCTTACAAAGATTTGCCTGCTCGTTTTGCAGAGTTTGGAACGGTATACCGTTACGAACAAAGTGGAGAATTGCATGGTTTAACACGTGTTCGTGGATTTACTCAGGATGATGCTCACATTTTCTGTACGCAGGACCAGGTGAAAGAGGAATTCAAGAAAGTAATTGACTTAGTACTTTATATTTTCAAAACATTGAGTTTTGAAAAATTCAAAGCACAGATCTCATTGCGTGACCCAAATAATCCGTCAAAATACATTGGTTCGGATGAAAACTGGGTGAAAGCAGAGTCGGCAATTATTGAAGCTGCAGCAGAGAAAAACCTGCCAACTGTTGTTGAATATGGTGAAGCTGCATTCTACGGTCCAAAGTTGGATTTCATGGTTCAGGATGCTCTAGGGCGCGAATGGCAATTGGGAACAATTCAGGTAGATTACAATTTACCAGAGCGTTTTGAATTAGAATATACAGGTGCTGACAACCAAAAAC
>CAMLET010000020.1 GCA_946479125.1 uncultured Flavobacteriales bacterium | reverse complement strand
TTTTCGTAAAGTGGGTAAACTTCAATAATGCTGTCAGCCAATTGAGCTGAGCGAGCGTGTAAAGCCAGTCCTGAAAAAATCATGTGGGCTTTGTCCATGTACTTCGGAGCCTCTTTGTCGTTCGGGAAACTATGTGCAATTGCCAAACATTTCTCTGCGTATTCAACACCTTTCTTCTTGTCTACAATCTGAGAAGCATCAGACTTGATCGAATCTTCATATTGTTGAAAAGACTCAATTAGCTCTTCTTTTGTTTGTTTATGATTACCACCGCCACAAGAAGCTAAACACACGCCTATAAAGGCAATCAGCATTAAACGCATACTATCTTTTTTTAATTGGAAACTTCATTTTGTAAGCAACATTGATTATTCCCTGAGAAATATTCGACAATCGCTTTTGCAATAAACGTTTCTTTAAGACAGAAAGATGGTCGGTAAACAAAATTCCTTCAATGTGATCATATTCATGCTGAATAATACGCGCTCTGTACCCGTCGTATTCTTCTTCATGAAAGTTCCACTTCTCATCGTAATAGGAGATTTTGATGGTTGGTTTACGGAAAACTTCTTCTCTGATTTTCGGAATACTTAAACAGCCTTCCGCAAAACCCCAAGGCTCACCTGATTCTTCTTCGATAATTGGATTAATGAAAACCTTTTTGAATCCATCACAACCTTCAGCAAGCGGATCTTCTTCCTCATCTTCGTCAACCTCTGCAAACGGAGTGGCATCCACAACAAACATTCTGATAGATTTTCCAATTTGAGGCGCAGCTAAACCAACACCTGATGCTTCGTACATCGTTTCAAACATATCCGCAATCAATTTCTTTAACTCCGGATACTTGTTATCGATATCTTCAGCTTCTTTTTTAAGAACTGGATCACCGTATGCTACGATTGGAAGAATCATTTTTGTTTTGTTTTTTTGCAAAATTAGTAAAATGACTTGAGAATGTGACTTCGACTCCGCTCAGCGACCTTTAGAATTTTACGTGATTCACGTCGATTCAGCTATAGATTCTGAAGAAAGTCCTGGAGGATAATAGTAGCACTCACCTCATCAATCAATCCTTTATTTTGACGATCGGATTTTTTTAAACCGCTTTGAGCAATTGCAGCAGATGCCATTTTTGAGGTGAAGCGTTCGTCGATAAGATGGATTTTCAGCAAAGGGAATTCCTTTTCCAAGGCTTGTTTCAGCAAACGAACATTTTCAGTAATATGCGAATCAGAAGTATCTAATCGCTTAGGCTCGCCTATAACAATCGTATCAAGCTTTTCTTTTGAAACCAATTGTTTTAGTTCCGACATCAGGTTTTTACTTTCAACTGTTTTCAGACCAAACGCAAAAATTTTGCTCTCATCCGAAAGTGCCAAACCTGTTCGTTTTAATCCAAAATCTATAGCGAGTACTTTCATAATTACAAGTGCCAAATTACTAATTACAAATGGCTTTTAACTCAGATGAACTTGAGTTTCTCTGGACAATTCGTCTTGGGGAATTTGTAATTCGTAATTCGTAATTGGTAATTGGTTGTATTTTTGGGAAAATTTTGAACAGATGAGATCAATCATAGAAGCGGCTTGGGACGACAGAAGTTTATTGGATAAAGCGGAAACGCGTGAAGCAATTGAACATGTTATCGAGGAAATTGATAAAGGAAGATTGCGCGTTGCAGAACCAAATGACGATGGAACCTGGCAAGTGAACGAATGGGTGAAGAAAGCAGTTGTGATGTATTTCCCAATTCGCAAAATGGAAACTATTGAAGTTGGTCCGTTTGAATTTCATGATAAAATGGCGTTGAAAAAGAACTATGCTGAACTTGGTGTTCGCGTTGTTCCACATGCTGTTGCACGTTATGGAGCTTTTGTGGCTCCTGGGGTAATTATGATGCCTTCTTATATTAATATTGGAGCTTATGTTGATTCCGGAACAATGGTCGATACATGGGCAACAGTGGGGTCTTGTGCTCAAATTGGTAAAAACGTTCACCTAAGCGGTGGTGTTGGAATTGGCGGAGTTTTGGAACCATTACAAGCTGCTCCGGTAATTATTGAAGATGATGCGTTCATTGGCTCACGTTGTATTGTTGTGGAAGGTGTCCGTGTTGGAAGAGAAGCTGTTCTTGGGGCAAATGTTTGTTTGACCATGTCGACAAAAATAATTGATGTTACAGGTGCTGAACCAATTGAAATGAAAGGTTATGTTCCCGAGCGTTCAGTTGTTATTCCAGGATCTTATACGAAATCATTCCCGGCGGGAGATTATCAGGTTCCATGTGCTTTAATCATCGGAAAACGCAAAGCTTCTACCGATTTGAAAACGAGTTTGAACGACGCTTTAAGAGAGCACAACGTAGCGGTTTAATTACACTTATTGCACCGTTTACTCATCATATTTTTCGTTTGTTGTCTTGGGATCAATTCTTGGTCTCAAGATTCAACGATTACCCGAAAAGTTGGTATTTTACCCGTTCCAGCCTTCGGATATTCACCAGAAACAAAAACCTATGTTGGTGCTGTAGCACTTTTCACTATTGATCTTTATTCGGATAGAACACGTTCTTCTAATGCTAAAGTAGAATTCAATTACACGTGGAATAAACAAAGTATACTTGAAACAGAATGGAACTACTTTTTCAAAGAAGAAAAATGGTTTACAAATGGTCTAATTCATTTATCAAAATATCCTGATCGCTACTACGGAATAGGAACTGAAACACATGAAATTGATGTTCAGCAATTCGAAACAAATCGTGTAAAAACAGAAATCTCCCTTCTTCGAAAAATGAAACGGTCTTACATGGCCGGAGGTGAATTGCGGTTTATCGATTACTCAAATACAAGGTTAATTGGTGACACTTCTCCCATTTTTTACCCGGAGTTGACAGACAGAAAAGTGTTTGGAGTTTCTTTCATCACATTGATCGATCGTCGTAATAATCTTCTCACACCAACGTCGGGTGTATATCTAAAATTTGAAGCAGAACAAAACTTCGGCAAATCTTCCAACACCAGATTTAGTTTCGATTACAGGAAGTATTTCAAGCCATTCAAAAAATTACAGCATACACTTTCAATCCGTTGGCTAAACATCGTTTCAGCAGGTAAACCAGCTTACTTCGACTATACTTTATTTGGAGGAGACAAGGTAGCAAGAGGATATTTCTATGGTCGATTTCGAGATCAAAACCTTACTACTCTTCAAGCAGAATACAGACTGAAGATGTTTTGGCGTATAGGATTTGCGGCCTTTGGAGGTGCTTCACTACTTTTTCCAACAATACCGGAAAATTGGCAAATGAGTTACTTCAAGCCAAATGCAGGTTTAGGTTTACGCTTTCTTGTCGACAAAAAAGAAAATACTTCGCTGAGATTTGATTACGCAATTGGGCAAAATGGACAGAACGGTTTTTACATCAGTTTTGGTGAGTCATTCTAAAGCAAAGAAATGCTATAATAAAAAACGCAAAGAAAGAAGAGCGCAAAGATTTAATCAGCTAAAAAAGTAACTTTGAGTATTACTTCTATCTTATGAAAATCCTTTTCGCGATTACCGTTTGTTTTCTGCCCTTTTATGATGTTTGTTATTCTCAATGCTGGGAATGGTCGACAAAGCTGGACTCTACAATGGTGTTCTCTTCTCCAAGGTTTATGGATCTGAACGGAGACAAAATACAGGATGTGGTTATTGGTGCTGGAAACGAATTCAACAAAACATCAAATGGAGTAGTCGCTATTAACGGGCAGAACGGAAATATTCTCTGGAAAGTAAGTGTTCCAACTCAAATCTACACCAGCGCTTTGTTTCAGGATATTTCGGGAGATAAGATTCCCGATGTTTTTATTGGTGGAAGAAATGCGGCAATGTATGCTATCGACGGTTCTTCCGGAAAGATCATTTGGCAATACTGGACAAAAGGATTAGCAGATTCGCGCGAGGCGGGAGTTTTCAATTTCTTTACAACTCAATGGTTAGCAGATCAAAATAAAGATGGATTTCAGGATTTACTGGTCGCGAATGGCGGAGATGCTTTTGCAAAAGCGAATCAAAAAAATCGACCGCAAGGTAACATCTGGATCGTAAGCGGAAAAACGGGTGAGAAATTGGTTGAAGTACAGGTTCCGCATGAACGTGAAATTTATTATGCTCCACATCTCAATTACAACAACGGGAAGGAAAATCCAAACATCATTTTCGGGACTGGAGGCGAAGCTGTTGATGGAAAGTTATGGGAAACATCTTTGGATGAATTGAAGAAAAATGAACTCAACAATGCGCGAATAATCACTACCGACAATGAGAAAGGCTTCATCGTAAATTCGATCATGGCAGATTTGAATGCCGATGGAAAATTGGATATCATCAATTCCAGAATGAGCGGTAAAATTGCTGCTTACGATGCGCTTACACATAACAATATTTGGTCGCATTCTTTTCCGGGTTATGAAGGCTATACAGCGCCAACAGTCGGATTTTTCAATGATGATGACGTTCCGGATGTTTTTGTATTTATGGCTCACGGCGCTTTCCCGAATTATGATCATTTCACTTCCCACATGATCGACGGTAAAACAGGTGAAATTATGTATACCGACACTTTGGCGATGTCGCAATTTGCGTCGGCTTTAGCCATAGATGTGACTGGTGATTCACAAGACGAAGTAATCTATCTCCGTAATTATTTCAATCCAGAAACAAACGAGGTAACAAATCAACTGGAAATTGTCGATTTCAAAATCATGTATCAGGGATATTACGGTGCTATTCGATCTGGAATTTGTTATTCGAGTACGCCAAGTATTGCAGATATTGATAACGATGGCAAGCTGGAAATCGTTTTCGCTTATTCGAACAGTTTTGAAAGTAAAGAAGAATACTCAATTATTGAATGCATCGATCTGGAGATTATGGTTGATGAAATTAGTTTTCCGGGTTATTTGGGAGAGAAGGAGAACGGAATTTTCGATAAGAAGTCAAGAATTCTGAGAAGATAAACACATAGAAAACAGAGTTGATTCATAGAAACATAGTTTACTATAATTCCTTTATTATTACACTTTAAAAACTATTTGAGCTATGTTTAAGCTATGTAACTATGTGTCGAAAGAAACTAAATATCAGATTAAAATCTCCCTGAGAGTCCAATGGAGAATACTGGTCCTCCAATTCCAATTTCCCCAAAAACGCCAACAAAATTCTTGAAGTGATACGCGTATCCTGCAGAAAGTCGATAAGCCAACGGAAGGGAGAATGTTCCAATGCGTTTGAAAAATTCGACTTCTTTATTGTTTAAGGTCAAGTAAGGTGCGACTTTATTATATCCCAAACCAAATTGCGCGTAAACATCAGAAGGTTGATCTGTTCCTAATGCATGCGCCGTGACCATTGCCATAATTCGATAGCGTGGAAGTTCCAATTTATAATGTCCGTACGGATTTGGAATATCTGCTTCGTTCAATCCCCATTTGTCGCGCAAATAAACGTAGTCTGAAGAATCGGAAATGTCCATATTCACTTCACCATAACGGTAACTGGCATCCAAACCAACAGAAATCCAATTGTTTAATCGATAATCTGCCGAAAAACCGATTAAAGCTTTACCACTGTAATGTACTTTATCCTGAAAACTACTGGAGAAGTTAAACGCGGCTTTGAGAATGGAAGGTCCACCGGTATAGAATTGTACACGAAAAGGGTGTGTGACTTGAGCGTTTGAGGAAAGACCTAGAAGAAGGAATATGGAAATAATAAGGGATCGCATGAGAAATTTTATGAAATCAAAGTTAAGTCAAATTTTCTTTGTGCTTTAGTGGTGTTTAACCCGACCACGAGGGCACAAAGATCACGAAGGTAATTAAACGATTTACGAATTCTATTGTTGCTTTTTCAAATCCAATACTTAATCAGCTTGAAACCCATCTGTCAATTATTACAGCTTGTGCACTTCGTGCCTTAGTGGTCAAGCGACCGACCCCAGTTAGCACAAAGAACACGAAGTAAAATTATTTATAAAATTGCACTTAAGCCTGTTATTTCTTTATCAAACTCAGTACTGAACCAGCTTTAAACTAATCTATCAAAGTTGCATCCTATCTTGTGCACTTCGTGCCTTAGTGGTCAAACAACTGAACACGATTGCACAAAGAACACGAAGATAATTAAACGATTTACGAATTCTGCTGTGCTTTAATCAAATTCAATGCTGAACCGGCTTTAAACCAATCAATCTGCTGGTCGTTGTAGGTATGATTCAACTTAATTTCTTCTCTAGAATTATCCGCATGAATAATCTCCAGGGTCAACTGTTTTCCTGGAGCGAAATCCACTAAATCCGTAAAGTTGAATGTATCGTCTTCTCTGATTTTGTCATAATCTGCTTCAACCGCAAATGTCAACCCAAGCATTCCTTGTTTTTTCAAGTTGGTTTCGTGGATACGCGCAAACGATTTCACGATAACTGCACGAACACCTAAGTGACGAGGCTCCATTGCTGCATGTTCGCGAGATGAACCTTCACCGTAATTGTGATCTCCAACAACAATCGAAGGAATTCCCAATGCTTTGTATGCACGAGCAACTGCAGGAACTTCACCAGTTGAACCCGTGATTTGATTCACTACTTCATTTGCTTTTCCGTTGAATGCGTTCTCCGCACCAATCAACATATTATTCGAAATGTTATCTAAATGTCCACGATAACGCAACCAAGGACCAGCCATAGAAATATGATCCGTAGTACATTTTCCGAATGCTTTGATCAACAACTTTGCACCACGGATGTTTTGTCGATCCCAAGCAGGAAATTCTTCCAATAATTGCAAACGAGACGAATCCGGATTTACGAGAACCTGAACTCCCGAACCGTCTTCAGCTGGAGCCTGGAAACCTGGGTCTTTTACATCGAATCCTTTTGTAGGAAGTTCATCACCTTTAGGAGGTAACAATCTAACTTCTTCTCCTTTATCGTTGATTAGCACATCAGTAATTGGGTTGAAATCCAATCGACCAGCAATTGCCAATGCAGCAACCATTTCAGGAGATGTCACAAACGCATGTGTATTTGGATTTCCATCTGCACGCTTAGAGAAGTTACGGTTGAACGAGTGAACGATGGTATTTTTTTCTTGTTTGTCTGCACCTTCTCTATCCCATTGTCCGATACAAGGTCCACAAGCATTTGTAAATACTTTTGTTCCCATTTTCTCGAAGGTCGCAATGATTCCGTCGCGCTCAATGGTATAACGCACTTGCTCTGAACCCGGATTAATCCCGAATTCTGCTTTTGGAGTAATTCCATGAGCAACCGCTTGTTCAACAATTGAAGCTGCGCGAGCCATATCTTCGTAAGATGAGTTCGTACAAGAACCAATTAGTCCCCATTCTACTTTTAAAGGCCATCCGTTTGCAGTTGCTTCCGCTTTCATTTTGGAAACTGGAGTTCCACGATCCGGAGTAAATGGTCCGTTGATATGTGGCTCTAAAGTCGATAAGTTGATTTCAATGACTTGGTCGAAATACGTTGCAGGATCAGCGTAGACTTCAGGATCACCAGTTAAATGTTCTGAGATTTGATCTGCTAGAGCAACAACTTCAGCTCTTCCTGTTGCATTCAGGTATCGACGCATAGAATCGTCATAACCAAAAGTAGAAGTCGTAGCTCCAATTTCAGCCCCCATATTACAAATGGTTCCTTTTCCGGTTGCGGAAAGCGAAATTGCTCCATCTCCAAAATATTCAACGATTGCTCCAGTTCCACCTTTTACAGTTAGAATATCAGCCACTTTCAGAATAACATCTTTTGCGGAAGTCCAACCGTTCAGCGTTCCCGTCAATTTTACTCCAATGAGTTTCGGGAATTTCAACTCCCAGGCCATTCCTGCCATTACATCAACAGCATCAGCTCCACCAACACCGATGGCAACCATTCCGAGTCCGCCACCATTCACGGTATGCGAATCGGTTCCAATCATCATTCCACCAGGAAAAGCATAATTCTCCAACATTACCTGATGAATGATCCCGGCTCCCGGTTTCCAGAAACCAATACCGTATTTATTAGAGATAGACGACAAAAAGTTGAATACCTCGTTGTTTTCATTCAATGAACGCTGCAAATCTCCAGCTGCTCCAATTTTTGCCTGAATCAAGTGATCGCAATGCACTGTAGAAGGAACTGCAACTGTCTTTCTACCTGCCTGCATAAATTGCAATAAAGCCATTTGAGCCGTTGCATCCTGCATTGTTACGCGATCGGGAGCAAAATCAACATAGGACTTTCCTCTCTCGTGAGCCAGCGAAGCATCACCTTGCCAAAGATGTGTGTAAAGAATTTTTTCGGACAAGGTCAACGGACGACCAACAACTTTTCTTGCAGCTGCAATACGGGAAGGATATTTCTCATAAAGCGCCTTGATCATATCTAAATCAAATACAGCCATTTTATCTTCTTTTTCAGTTATTCTAAATTTAAGCATTTCAAAGAACAAAGTCCGTTAAATAAAGTTTATAGTTGCTTAGATTTTATTGATAAGGCTGTAACAGCGGTTCGAACAACTTTAACACATAGTGACATAGTTAAAAACATAGATCACATAGACTTTGAAATAAACAAATATGCTATGTTTCTGTTCCAATGCGACTATATGATTTAAATTTAACCTGTGAATTGTCCTCTTCATATCCGTATAATCTTTCTACTTTCTGTCTTTTTTACAGCAGGAAGTTTGTGCTATGGACAAGAGAAAAGCAAGCAAGAATTGTTGGATAGCTTGAACAAATCCCGAGAAAAAGACCTGGGAGCTTTTAATTTATACGCTACAAAAACCAAATTGGAATTTATAGGTGGAGCATACAAATCAACTACTAACCAAGGGTTTCAACCTTTCACTTGCACTTATCACGTTTATCTTCCATTTCAATTGGAATTTAATCGCGTGAACTTAAATGCTGGTGATAAGCTCATTAAGCTAAATACTCCTTTAATTGTTCAGCATTCTAAATATGGTAACTATGCAATTGGCTTGGGAGAACGTTTGAGTTTTCTAGTCGCGAAACGATTGTATTTCAGCTACCAAATTGGGGTTGTATGGTGTGAAGTGGTAAGAAAAGATACCGACGACGGTTTCAGGCAAATGGGCTTCAACTTTCACCACGAATTCAACATTAGTTACGGAATCACTAAGCGCATAGAAGTTAGCGCAAACCTCATTCATATTTCCTATGGAGGGGTGTTCAAAAATGTCAAAAATAATCAGGATGTGTTGGGAATTGGGGTGAGTTATAATTTTAATTCCTACTAGGGTTTAAAACACATAGTCACATAGCAAAAACATAGGTCACATAGCTATCTTAAAAAAATGCGATTTCAATACAACTATGTTTCTATGTGAAACGACTCTGTGGGCTATGTGTTTTAAAAGAAAAACCCTGCACTTCTAAGAGTAACAGGGCTTCTTTATTTAAAAATATTCTGATTAATTCACTAACAACTTGTGTGGTGGAGCGAATTTCGTTAAGCTGATTCCCTCTACCGCTTTCGTGTATTCTTCAATGGTTGGAGTTCTTCCCAAGATCGTTGACAATACTACAACCGGCGTAGATGAAAGCAAAGACTCTCCTTTTTTACCGTCTTTATCTTCTACAACTCTTCCCTGGAACAAACGTGTTGATGTTGCCATAACCGTATCTCCTTTAGCTGCTTTTTCCTGGTTACCCATACACAAGTTACATCCTGGACGCTCTAAGTATAACATGTTTTCGTATTCTGTACGTGCTGCCCCCTTCGGTGCGTTATCGTCGAACTCGAAACCTGAGTATTTCTGTAGAACTTCCCAATCGCCTTCTGCTTTCAATTCATCAACGATGTTGTATGTTGGAGGAGCAACTACAAGAGGTGCTTTGAACTCTACTTTTCCGTTTTGTGCTTCAACGTTCTTCAACATTTGCGCAAGAATCTTCATATCACCTTTGTGAACCATACAAGATCCGATGAATCCAAGATCAACCGTTTTCTCACCTCCGTAGAATGAAAGTGGACGAATGGTATCATGCGTGTAGCGCTTCGAAACATCAACGTTATTTACGTCTGGATCGGCAATCATTGGTTCAGAAATAATGTCCAAATCAACAACAACTTCAGCGTAGTATTTTGCATTTGCATCTGGAGTCAACGCTGGTTTCTCACCTGATTTGATTTCCGTAATACGCTTATCTGCTTTGTTGATCAAACCTTGAAGAACCTGACGGTCGTTGTCCATTCCTTTATCGATCATGATCTGGATTCTGCTTTTTGCAATTTCCAATGATTCGATCAACGTATCGTCTTCAGAAATACAGATAGAAGCTTTCGCTTTCATTTCCGCAGACCAGTCTGTAAATGTAAACGCCTGATCAGCAGTAAGTGTTCCGATGTGAACCTCAATAATTCGACCCTGGAAAACATTCTCGCCAGCAAATTTCTGAAGCATTTGAGCTTGAGTAGCATGAACAACATCACGGAAATCCATGTAGTCTTTCATTTGACCTTTGAAAGTAACTTTCACTGATTCCGGAATTGGCATTGAAGCTTCACCAGTAGCAAGAGCAAGAGCAACTGTTCCTGAGTCAGCACCAAAAGCAACACCTTTCGACATACGCGTGTGTGAATCACCACCAATGATGATGGCCCACTCGTCAACGGTAATATCGTTCAATACTTTATGAATTACATCCGTCATAGAATGGTAAACGCCTTTCGGGTCACGCGCCGTGATCAAACCGAAGTCGTTCATGAACTTCATCAATTTCGGGATGTTCGCCTGAGCTTTCTTATCCCAAACAGATGCTGTGTGACATCCACTTTGGTAAGCACCGTCAACGATTGGAGAGATAACTGTAGCAGCCATTGCTTCCAATTCCTGAGCTGTCATCAAACCTGTTGTATCTTGTGAACCAACAATGTTCACTTCAACGCGTGCATCTGAACCAGCGTGTAATATTTTTCCCGGAGTGATTCCAACTGCGTTTCTGTTGAAGATTTTCTCAACGGCAGTCAAACCTTGTCCTTCGATAGTCACTTCTTTTGATGGAGCGAATACAAGAGGAGTATCAATACCCAGTGTTTTCGCAGCAAATGTTTGGATCTTTTTACCAAAGACAATTGCATACGAACCACCAGCCTTGATGAATTCCATTTTCTGTGGAGTGAAGGCTTTTGAAATATCAATCAATTCCTTATCTCCGTTATATAATTTCTTTGTTTTTGTATTGATCGTAAGAACCGTTCCAGTTGCAACAGAATAAGCTTCATCCAAAATTGGATCACCATTTTCATTCAAAACTGGTTTACCATCTGAATCCAATCGCTTTACCCAGTTTTTCAAATCCAAACCAATTCCACCAGTAACATCAACCGTTGTAAGGAAGATTGGAGAAATACCGTTTGTTCCACCAACGATTGGCATGAAGTTTACGAAAGGAACGTACGGACTCGCTTGTTTCCCTGTCCAAAGTGCAACGTTGTTTACACCCGACATACGAGATGATCCAACACCCATTGTTCCTTTTTCAGCAATCAACATCACGCTTTTATCAGGATGTTGTGCTTGCAACGCTTTGATCTGATCTTGCGCTTCAGGAGTAATCATACACTTTCCGTGTAATTCACGGTCAGAACGTGAGTGCGCCTGATTTCCCGGAGAAAGTAAATCTGTTGAGATATCACCTTCGCCAGCGATGAACGTTACGACCTTAATTTCTTCAGCTATTTCAGGAAGTTTCGTAAAGAACTCCGCTTTCGCATAACTATCTAAAATATCCTGAGCAAATCCGTTTCCTGCTTTGAATGCTTCCTTCAAACGATCTGTATCTGCATCGTACAAGTAAACCTGAGTTTTCAAAACATCAGCAGCCTGTTTTGCGATAGACGCATTATCACCTAAAGCTAAATCCAACAATACTTCAATTGAAGGCCCACCTTTCATGTGTGATAACAATTCGAACGCAAACGTTGGAGTAATTTCAGCGACTGTAGCCTGACCTAAAATGATTTCCTTCAAGAATTTTGCTTTTACTCCTGCGGCTGGAGTAGTTCCAGGCAAAGAGTTATAAATGAAAAACTGAAGAGCATTTGCCCTATTGGGATTGCTTGAATCTTTAAACTGTCCGATAATATCGGTTAGCAATTCAGCACCATCAATTGGCTTCGGGTGAAGTCCTTGTGCTTTTCTTTCTTCAATTTCCTTGATGTAATCTTGATAGGTATTCATAAAAGGGCTTGTTTTTCTTTGTTCGCGGAGGAAAACCCGCATATTTTAAAGTCGTGCGAATTTACGCATTTCTTAAGAAAAAACCCATAGTGAAAATGCCGAAAGAAACTCTGAAACAGCTTATTTAGATTGATTTTGAATAAATACGCTTCGAAACTTTCAATCTTTCACAATAAACCAGGAATAAACTCTTGCTCCCTTCGGCTCATCAACAGGAACAGATTCAATAAATTTTATGGATTTATTCTTTCTTGACTTCGTATAGGAAACAATTTGAACGGAATAAATGGTTTCGTTTATCGGACGTCCTGCCATGAAAAGTGTATCAAAAACAATCTTTTCTAAAGGCTTTAAAACAATTTCCTTTGATTCGCCCAGAACAGTACTATTGGGAACAGCTGTTATCTTTAATCGAACAGTTGAAGAAGTTGTATTTTCGATCTTGTAATGTGTTGGAACAATAGCCGCACATTCCACCACTTCCAGCTTTGGTTCTTCTTTCTTTGGTTCAACAGGAACCTTGGTTGCTGAAGTTCTCGAAGTATCTGTTTTCACAGGCTCTTCAATGACTTTCCATTTTAAATCGTCAGGATATTTCGTTTCATAAAACCCGGTTTGATTTCCAGTTTCATCAAATGTGGTGGTAGAATTGTAGTACTGAATTCCGCCATCCGGAGCATCACTATAATATACTTTAGAAACTTGTCCGTTCGAATAATAATCTATCGTTACGGAAGCATGACCTCCAAAATGATGCAAAGAGTGATTGAATAGTTCTGCACCTTTATTGTTGTAAGCCACAATGTTTCCTGAACGTTTGTCTTTATTCCAGGATTCCGAAGTGGAGATTTTTCCGTTTTTGTGCAGACATGTTTTCACCGTACCTCCATCAGTTCCAGTTTTCGTTTTACAGGAAAGTTGAGCGTCTATCGAAAAAGAAATCAGGAAAAAAGCGAGTAATAGCATCAAATGTTTCATGCCTGCGGTTTGACAATTATTATACCATTCCAAAATAAATCAATAAAATATTAACTGATTCATTTTCAGAACCAACCTTTGCCTATTTTATCCGTCTTAGATTCAACACACTAAAAACTCAAGTATGAAAAAGATACTACTACTATTAACATTGACTAGCGGTTTTGCGTTTGGTCAATCGATCACAATCACATCAGCGGAATATCAAGTATTGAAAGAATCAGGGAATATCGATCCTACTGCACATTACGTTTTCAGCGATCCAAGTTTACCAACGAATGTTCAATACAGCATGGGAACAGAGAAAAATGCTGTTTGTGACTGTATGGTTCCTCTAGATTCTACATTTACGTTGGCAATGCAGCCGAATGACGATGGTTCATCTCCGTTTATCGCGCTTCCGTTCACTTTCGATTTTTACGGTCAAACATATGACTCAGTAGTGATCAACAATAACGGAAACATTTCGTTTTTAGCTCCCTATTCTACATTTACAGCTAATCCATTTCCAGATGCCATGTACAACATGATTGCACCTTTCTGGGGAGATGTTGATACTCGTGCCGCAAATGGAGGGAATGTTTGGTACAAATTAACCCCAAATGCAATGGTGGTTATCTGGAATGAAGTTGGTTATTTCAACACACATGACGATTTACTAAGCACGTTTCAATTGATCATTTCGGATGGAACAGATGCACTGGTACCAACAGGAAATAATGTTTCTTTTTGTTACGAAGACATGCAATGGACAACAGGTGACGCTTCTTCAGGAGTTGGAGGTTTTGGTGGAATGGCAGCAACAGTTGGAGTAAACACTGGAGACGGTGTAAACTATTTTCAGGTTGGTCAATATGATCAAACAGGAACTGCTTTCGATGGTCCTTATGGAGCTACAGACGGTGTTGATTTCTTAGACGGACAAGAAGTTTACTTCAACGTTGCAGGGGCAGCAAGCTCAAACACACCACCATTAATGATTAGCAGTGCAATTTGTGATACAATTGATGTTTACACAGGTGACACATTGGTGAAAAGCTTAAACTCAACAGGATTCACGTTTGCTATTGCAGGACCAGAATCAAATCAAACGATCAATACTGTAATTACATGTGATGCTCCGGATGCAT
>CAMLET010000019.1 GCA_946479125.1 uncultured Flavobacteriales bacterium | reverse complement strand
TTCTTGATGCAGGAAGCGGGCAAGCTTCACAATCTACACGAACAATCTACTTTGGATTAGCGGCTGATACTGTACTCGAAGAAGTTGAAATTCAATGGTGCAATGGAACAAAATCTGTTTTCAAGAATTTGAACGCTAAACAAATTCATGAACTGAAAGAGTAAAATTCAATTCACAAGAAGACGATTAAAATAATAGAAAATAAACCGCAAAGAAAGAAGAGCGCAAAGGGTAATTAATCTTTGCTTAATCTATAGCAATTCTTTCCTTTTGATTTAGCTTATTCGTATTTCAGCGTTTTAGGATGAAACGTCAACCAGCTATGCCAAAACTCCTGGTAAGCCTGAACCGTTTTCAAGTTCTTTCTTGTATTTACTCCTTCACCAATAAAATTGAACTGTTCATCACCAAGAATAATTTCATCAGCAAGAATTAGTGCTTTATGAGATGTTGGGTTTTCAAGCACAATAAAGCTGTTATTATCTGTTGACAATGCTACGATTATAGAAACACCACCAACTTTGTCATTCACAATTGATTTCGCTTTCATGTCGTTCCAGGAATAAGCTTTACTTACTCCATTGATCTCAACTCCAATTACCCACGACTTATCGCTCCACTCTGCATCTGTGGTTTTGGTCAATGAGCCTTTGCTTTTTCCTTTTTCAAATTTACCTTCATTGTCATACTGATTTTTGAAATCTGGATCAGCCTGCATAATTTGAGAATCAGGATGTAATTCCAACCATTTCGACAAACTCATTTGTTGTGAAATAATTTCAGGGAGTTGTTCACCTTTCAACTTTCCGACAACGGCTTTTCCATTTTCCTGACGCCACCAACTTCCTGTTGTTTCATCTTCGAACATCGCGTTAAAATGATCCATTCCTACCAAACGGAATTTCTCCAATCGACCGTTCACCTGAGGTTCAAAAACACGACCAGATCTACAAACATTACAGTAGGTAACAATTACAGAAACACCACCAATCTCATCAAACACCTGATGATGGTAGGATAAAAACGAAATCGGATAAGCTTTGGTCTCACCATTGTGTTTAATTCCAACTACTATTCTATCCACCGGAACTTTATTATCTTCTTCTGAAGCAAAAATCAAGTGTTTTGGTTGTTGGAACATTTGATCTGCCCGCATTACGAAATTGGTGAAATACACAAAAAAACCAGTAACCAATAGCATAAATACCGGAAACCATTTGTGCTTGATCTTGAACGCTTTACTCGCGCTAACACCAATTCCAATCAGGAAAAGAATTCTAAAAAACCAACGCCACTGGTAAAGAAAATAAGCAAAATCCAGACTATCCATTTTCTGGCTGCCGGGAAGTGGCATAATGAAGTAAACATTCATTATTTCAAACACTATCAGTAATAAAATACTGAAGTAGAATAGTTTTTTCATGGTTGGTATTTACAATGGGTAATCAAAAATAGTCAATCTCAAGACTTTAGCAATACTTCATTGTTTGAATGCAGTTGCTTTTTTACACGATTGTGCAATGTTCAATTATAACGAAATAAAAATGGAGTCATTGCTACAACGACTCCATTTTAAATGATCTTATAAAGTACGCAATAAGCGTTTCAATTTTACTTCATTAGCATTACAGGTACTGACTTAGCAGAATTTTCTGTAATCACTTTAAGTGTGTAAACTCCACCAGCAAAAGAAGTCAAGTCAACCGCAACTTCAGTAGAAGCGTTTCCTTTAATCTCTTTCACCAATTTTCCTGCCTGATCGTAAACCAAAGTAGCAACAACTTTTTCATTTGCTACAACTGTGAATTTACCTTCACTTGGATTTGGATAGATGTTCAATACAATATCATTCGCTTCATTCACTCCTAAACAATCACTGATATTAACTGTTGTTTGAGCCGAACCTGAACAACCATTTCCATTTGTGAATGAATACGTAAGAACTTCGTTTCCTGTTCCAGCTGCCGCAGGATCGAAAGTTGTTCCTGAAACACCTGTTCCACTATAAGTTCCTCCAGCTGGAGACCCTTGAGTTAATGTAATTGGATCATCATAAATACATAATTGTCCAACAGAGCTGAAAGATACAGTTGGGTTTGGATTAACCGTAACAACAACAGAATTTGAAGCCGGAGAAACACAACCAGAAACCGTTTGAGTAACTGTGTAAGTTCCGGAAGTTGAAGCTGTAAGCGTTGCTGCAGTTGAATTGTTTGACCATGTATTTCCTGAACCAGCAGAAGAAGTCAATACAACGTTTCCACCCTGACAGAATGTAGTTGGTCCACCAGGTGTAACTGTTGGTGCACTTGGAATAGCGTTCACAGTAATTGAATTGTTTTGTGTAGCAGTATTGTTACCATTACCATTCGTAGCTTGCAACGAAACAGAGTAAGTTCCAGCCGTCGAATATGTAATTGTTGGACTTGTAGCCGTTGATGAAGATGGTGTTCCTCCTGGGAATGACCATGCGTAACTGTTTCCTGAACCTGTTGAACTGTTGGTGAATGTAACTGTTTGTCCAGCACATACAGAGGTTACAGAAGGTGTAAATCCGGCTACAGGAGGCGTATTACTTGTCACACCAGTAATATTAATGTTATCAATATACATGTAATTACCATTCCCTGAAATCGCTTTAACTCTGAGGATTACTCTTGAACTTCCTGCAAATGAATTCAGGTTGATGGTCTCGTGTCTCCATTGAGAGTTTCCAGAAGGTACAAAACCACTTGTAGTTGCTGAACCTACTGTTGCCAGTACAAGGTTTGATTTATCGTAAACCGTAGTATAGGTTGCTCCACAATCTCCGGAAGCCAATACTTGTAATCCGTCATAATATGTTGCATTATAAGGTCTATAGGCAACATCAAACTCCATTGTCAATGAACTCAAAGATGCTGCGCTGAAATTAGGAAGTCCCATTTCGTCATTACCTGCATTTGCGCCGCTATAATTATCCAATACCGCACTGTTTGTACTACCGTAACCAACAGATGTATTTCTAACCCATGTTAAATTTGTAGGTGCCGCGTTCGTCAATGTCCAGTTTGTAAATGGAATTGTTCCCGCTGTAAATCCTTCTGTAATTGGCAAGGAAACCAATGTTCCACCTGCAACTGAGATGTAGGCCGTTTTTGTTTTTGTATAGCTGTTACCACCACTCACTACTGTAAGCGAAACCTGATAAGTTCCAACCGTGCTGTAAGTTACTGTTGGAGAAGCAGCAGTAGAACTAGAAGGAGTCCCTCCTGTAAATGTCCATGAGTAAGAAGTAATTGGAGCTCCTCCTGCACTCATTGTAAATGTTGTCTGATCACCTGCACACAATGCAACGTCGCTAGCTGTAAAATCTAATGCACAAAGTGAACCACCTGGGACACCACCAACTAAATTCAGGTTAGACGTTGTCCAGATATTGCTACGACCACCTGTAGAACTGATGATAGCTGTTCTCATACGATCAACCTGACCTTGTGTAAACATTCTAGAACAGTAAGAATAATCCATATAGTTCTGAACGTTATCAATTTGGTTAAATCCGTAATAAGCATCTACTGCAGAACAGGTATTTGCTGTCAAGTTACAAGACGTTGAACCTTGCGTATTTGGCGTATCATTTACGTTATCAGTTCCACTACATCCAGCAGATCCAGGATTGTTATTTGCACCCCAAACGTGAGATAAGTTTAACCAGTGGCCAACTTCGTGAGTTAGAGCTCTACTGTTGGTTGTGTTAGAAGTTCCAATTGAGCCGGTGTAATCATGCAACATGAAAATACCATTGTAGTACATGTTTTGCTGAGCTGTTCCTCCACTATTGGGATTAAATGTATAACCAGCAGCACCACCAAGATCAGAACAAACATAAACGTTCATGTATCTGTTGTGCTGCCAAATTCCCTGATAAACATTGTTACCAGCAACTACAGCATCTACCTGTGCCTGACCATCTGAACCGTCATTGGTAATTGTACTAACTGTTCTTGTAATTCCATTAAAACAAGCACCATTAGGAGCAATTGTTGCAAAAACGAATTCAATCTCAACATCCGCAACGTTATTTTCGAAAGCTGAAACAACATCAGTTGTATCCGCATTCAATTTACGGTAATCTCTGTTCAGGATATTTAACTGATCCTGAATTTGAGCATCAGAAATGTTGTTTGTACCGTTGGTGTGAATAATGTGAAATACAACCGGAATCTTATAAACAAGACCAGTTAATTTTTCACCACCAGTTGTGGGTTTATATTTTGTAGCCTGATTTGGAATTGGATCCATCATCATTGTAGCAAAACGTGCGGGATCGTTCTGCATCATTTCAGCCTGCTTAATGTGCTGACTACATTTTTCCACTTCGTGATTGTGAGAAGCGCTTACATGAGCTTGCTGCACTTGTGCCGACAGCAAATTACTCAACACGAGGGCAGCGCCAACGAGAGTTAGTTTTTTCATTGAGTGAGTTTAATAGTTTGGGCGCTATATTACGAAAAATATGTTTTTTTACCAAACCGATTTTTCACATCAATGTCAATAAGTTGTTATAAATCAAACAATAATGATCATTATTTTACTCGAACATTCGAAAAAATATAGGTTTTCAAACAACTTAATCAAATACAAAAGTGTTGAAAAGTAAAAGAGACAGGAACCAAATCATTTCACTGCATCTTTTATAAAACCAGAAGTTATGGATTCGTTAGCATTCAAAGGATACCAAGATTTCCATGTGGTTGTTAAAACGTCTTTATCTTCACGAAGAGAGAATAACAGTTCCCCTTTTTCTTCAAATCCTTTATTCAGATTGTTACTTGAAGTGAAATAAACACCTACAGAAGAAGGTGTTCCATTAATAACTACACTCACATTTCGTTCTTCCTGAACGTTCGTAAGCAGCAGTTGACCGAAAAGTTGAGAATTCCGCTCAAAGATGATTAATTCCATTTTCGGATAGCGAGGACTCCACGTGGCATTGGTTGTGGTGTAACCAATATCACTTGTCATTGGAGAATCCATAAATCGATACGTCCCAATCCAATGCGCCATTTCATTATTAACCGTTGTTCCTTCGAAGCGTTTCGAACTTCCAGAAACAGTTTCAGTCTTTCCTCCGCTTGGATCAGTAGTTAAGTCAGTGGAATCCGTACAGCTTTGCAGTAGCAATAGAGTTGCAAGGCAAACACCCGGAATAAACGATTTGAAATAGTTTTGATTCATAGCTACTTTAGGAATAATGTTGAACTCAGACTAAAGTAAACTTCCTTCACTTACGCGAATTCGTTTTGTAGTTTTTTAGGAAGTTTACTTTTCACCAATTCGTAAGATTTTTGTGCATAATGAGAAAACTCTTCGAGAGAAAAGCGTTCAATATTATCCACTTTCACCCATTTATTTCGCGCCATGTACGGAGCAGGAATAATTCCCTCACGTGTAATCAACTTCTCAAAATCTTCATCCGAAGCTTTGAAAGAAGCACTAACAGGAACCTCATCAGGAGAAGTCACCACATACATTTTCTCTCCCACGCAAAAGCACAAATGGTTTTCCCATTTAATGTCTTCTGTGGTTCCTTTCAATTTCAGACAATAGTCTCTAATTTCTTCTAACATATCGTTATTCTATTCTGCTGCTTTAAAAAACCCCTCTTTATCTTCCAATATCTTTATTTTAATCTTATCCAATTGCATGTCTAACTTGAATAAAAGCATGTAATCTGCTGTATCCGCATTTGGCAAATAATAAGTAACATAAACAGTAATCCAACCTTTTCGCTTCGATTCTTCAAAAAAGTATACCAACATCCAATTGCTGAATCCTTTTTCAGTCAAACGTTCTTTCAAAAAGTCCTGATGAATCAAAATTGAATCGATTTTTAATCGCTTTTGTTCTCTTTCTTTGACTTGAGTATCATATAACTCTCTCCAATTTTCACCATAACGCTTTTTCAGAGCAACATCAGTTACGGAATTATGCTGTTCTTTAATTTTTTCTATACTGTCCGTTGTTAAACAACCTCCACCATAAAAATGAATCTGGCAGCGATCGTTATTTACCTCAAAAAAATCATATAGAATGTTAGACCCGCCAATATAAAAAGTATACACCGTATCTTTTTGAGAAAATCCCAAAGAAGTAATTGTCAAAGAAAGAAACAGGAGTATCGGTTTCATCATTTCAATTATTTCAACGTATCGTCGATTATAGATTTCAAAACCTCCATATCAACATCAGCTAATTTATTGATATACAAACATCCAGAACCTGTTTTGTGTTTCCCGAGCTTTGACATTCGTTCCGTATCTTGTAAAATGGAGCCTTTCACGTACAAGGAAAGATTTGCTTTTCGTGGTGAAAAACCAATATCAAACCATTCCACTTCTCTACCCGACGGACTTTTTACAATCTTGTATCCAAAACCTATCAATGATGGTCCCCACAAAACAGGTTCTTGTTTCGATACCTTTTTCATGTATTCCAAAATCACCAAGCTATCGTTTCGCTTTTGCTCACTTTCCACTTTCTGAATAAACTCCAAAGCGCTATCGCCTGTTGGTTTCGTTTTTACTACTGCTAAAGCCATTTTTTGAGTTATGAATTATGAGTTACGAGTTATGAGTTATGAGTTATGAGTTATGAGTTATGAGTTATGAGTTATGAGTTTAAAGTGAAGGGAAATCGTTGGGATCTTGGACGATCTGAATCTTTGGTTGTTTTTTTACTTTTCTACGAACGATAACTGCAGTAATCAAGGCGCACAAAATACCAACCGGAAGAATTTCCATGTAGGTCACCAACGAATTGAAAACAGGATTCTGATAACTTATTGCAAACTCATTGAAACTCTTTAATTCTTTCGCAATTTGAGCATCACTCAAACCTTCTTCTTTCCAGATCATTAGCTGACATTCCTTGAACACTTCCAGGAAATCGCTGTCGGACCCAAAGTAATAGATTTCCCACGAAAGCACATAAAACGTAGCTGCTACAAGAGCAATCAGCAAACCAACTCCCAATGCTTTTCCAAAGGTGATGATACCTTCATTGAATTTATCGCGGTAGTTTCGAACTCCAATAAACAGAAAAATATTTGAAACCAACATTGCGGAATATCCAAGGATCATTCCTGTGTTGAGTGACTCAGGGTTGCTGTGATCTAAAAAGCTAATCGCGAAACAGAACCAAATTGCTGAAATCAATCCCGAAATAACGCCAAATACTAATACATTTCTTCTCATACTTTTGTTTTTAAGTTTCGTCAAAAGTCAGTTATACCAGCTGTTTCCGACTCATACTTTCGGGTGATTTTGATTCAATTTAAGAAATTAATCTATTTTTCTTGGCAAAATCGATGGCTTGAGTTCTCCTGCTAACTTCCAGTTTCGAAAACAGATTAGAGGAATGGGTTTTTACGGTATTGAGCGATACAAACATCTTCTCAGCAATTTCATTGTTTGAAAATCCTTCTGCCATTAATTGCAATACTTCTTGCTCTCGTGCGCTTAATCCTAATTTCTCAATCAACTCTTCATTTCGAATAAAATCAGTCGATTTCTCGACTATTTTCAATCGTTCCACTACCAGGGTTTTCGGTTTTGCTAAACTGAGCGCCAGCCAAATTCCCAGTCCGGTAAAAATCAAAGCAATGATTCCCACATAAATTTCGGTGGAATGATGCAGCATCAGAAACCGGAATTCCATCCAACGGAGAAAGAACAATAAAGCTGCTAATGAAACCCCAAAAAGCAAGATCTGTTTTGTAGAATATGGAATTCGCTTAAGCATTTTGAGTTCTTATCAATAATATTCCTGAATAGATTCGAAAGCGACCCATTCATGATGTTGTAAGCTTTCCAAATTAGGTATCAGTCTCTTCAGATTTCTTTCCGCCATTTTTTTCATTGGATGCTCCCTGCCTCTATCGTCTGTCAACAAATAGTTCTCTTGCTCAGCAATGACAATTTTCAGGATGTTCTCTGCTTTGTCATAATCTTGTTGCTGGTTGTACAAAAATGCAATCTCATATCTGATATGTGGAGGAATTCTCTCGCTTGCATTCTCCGGATCTTCAGGTAGAAAAGTCAATCTGGTTTCCAATCTGTTCATTGAAAACAGCCAAATTGAGAATCCTAAACAAAGTACCCAAATAACAGTGCGAAGCCTGGTCATTTTGCCTATTCCCTGCACAAAACACCAGATAACAAAAGGAATGCTTAGTAATAAGGCGAAAAGGAAAAGAATGAAATCGAAAGGCCAGTATTGCAGTTTAAACAGAATGAAAATGGAAAATCCGGCAACAGAAAGAGAAACCAAGGTTCTTCCACCCTTTATTTCCGATTTACGAATCAACTGTACAAGGATATCTATAGTCGGCAATAAAATACTGAACAACAAAATGAATGACGCGAATGGCCAATGCATCATTTTAAAGAGAATTCCGAGTGCAAGCGCAAGAATGTAAGCTACTAACATAAACCAGATTTGAGAATAAGTAAAGGTAGTAATTGCTAGTTACTAATGACGAATTACAAATGACTAGTTATGAGTTATGAGTTGACAGTTATGAGTTATGAATAAACTATTTGCTTTAATCAAATTCCAAAATCCCTGAATAATAGTAAAACAGAGTCTCAGTTCTGGTTTGAATCAAGTTCAGATAGTCTGACATGCCAATAATCCCCTGAATGGTCCCACCTCCAGAATACTCGTCTTCGCGCATAGTCCACATGAGTTCTTCTTCAGCGTCACGATATGTCAACCAAGCCTTTTGAGCTGTTTTCAGGATTTGTTTGTCGTCTGCATTCAATTCTTTCATCAGAAGATTGTAGTACTTGTTAAGCAAAACGTCATAACCTTTAATCAATTCGTCTGTCGCCTCTTTCATTCCCATAGTTGAATAATCGATTTCCATCATTCGAGAACTCAATTGCTCAATACGGAAAGTATCAAGGTTGTATTCCAACTGTTTGTCGGAGATCTCTTCCGCTTGCAGACGCTTTTTTAATGCTGGAATTTCAGCTTCAATATCTGCTTTGATCTTCACTAGCATTTCAGGTGTTACCGCAATGGGGGCGTCCTGAGAAAATCCAACGAACGTTGAACAAATGAGCAGTAATAGAAGTAGTGTGTTTTTCATGGATGCTAATTTATGAACTAAAAATCAATTAATAAATGTGCTATCGTCCATACTGCAACCACAATTGATGTTCCGAAACAATGGGTTCCAACTCAAATTCCCAATCAATTCGGGAATCATTCTTTTGCTCGCGATCAAAGAAATTTGCTACTCGCACAATGTTTCCTCTATAAGCGTTGAAAAAGAAATAATCGTCCAGGTTCTTCACTTCTGTATTTCCTTTCAATTGTACAGGATACGTGGCAAAAGTTTTACGGAAATGCGGGAAGTAAATGGAGTATTTCGGGATTGAATCTGTTGTATTTGTATAGAAATTCATCCCTAACTGCCTTGTTTGACCTATCAGTACATCATAACTGAAGAAGAAATCTTCCTTAATCTCGATTCTGCCAAAATCCCAAGTTTCCATCTCCTTTTGAAGTTCAGAATATTTCTCAAGTGGAACCTGAACCTGAAACATTCCTGAAGTTCCGTATTCGAAAAGCTTTCCTTCGTTTGTAAGCACTGAAAGCATTAATTTCTTAAAGTCAACCTGACGAAACAGTTCCGGCTCATTAGATGGATTCAACACTCTCCAAACACGATTGGAATAAGCTACTGCACGTTCTTCCACAAATTGATATCCGTAATATCCATCAGCGTTTCGAACGAGATCAGTCGGCATGTATTTCTTGTAAAGCTCTTCATATGGATTCTCAATCACAGGAAACAAAAACTTTGCGTTTCTATTTCCATTGTAAAAGCGTTGAACCTGAAGTGTTCCTGTAGAATCCCAAACCGACCACAAACCTATTCGTTGTCCGTCACGATATTCTCCCAATGTTTTTTGCTTTCCATTTGAATATTTTTCTGAATAAATGCCATTCAAATGATTGTTTGCGTAAGAAGTTTCAACAGAAACACGTCCAACGTATTTGACAAGTGATTGAGCGTTTATATTATTGTCTCTTCTCACTACCCGAAAGCCGATAAATGCTGAAGAACTGTCCTGATATTCGTACATGCTCTTGGGATACGAACCGTTAGGTTTAAAATTCATGTGATATGAACCACCATATATTACTTTACGTTTCATCGCAGGTGGATCTTTCAATCCTAATTCAGCATCATAAAAATACTCTGGGTATTTTACATCGCTGAATTCTATCATGCTTTCATCGTAAGCGTTTAACAACCAGTTTTCCAGCAAGGGATTCTTCAGTTTATAAACGTTTTCAAATGCGGTCATTTCGCTAAAACGAGGAAGCTCAAAGCTATAACTCAATCCTTCTTTTTCAGATTTAGCAGTTAACCAACGACAATAATTTCGAGCAACTGTCCAGGAAACACCGGGCATCGGTTCATTCTGTAATTTAGGATCGTTCAGAATCGCTGTCAATAATTCCAACGGTTTTTTACTCAGTTTTGGAAGCTGATTATCATAGAAAACTTTTGAAGAATCTTTTTCAACCGCTAACAAATACGTTTTAAATTCTGCGACCGTAACCAAATTCGAGATGCTAAAGGCCTTAACTGGAGTTAGAAATTCCTTTCCTACAAAGGCACTCATATCCACATTTGAGTTCGGAACAGGATAAAACTGAGCATTACAATTGACAAGGGTGAAGCAAGTAATAAAAACAGTAAGGAAAATCTTCAACATTTCTTCTTTTAAAGTTTGTTCAAACACTAATGTTGCAAAAGCGAAAAAGTCACGCTTGAGATTGAATTATTTAATCTCCT
Organism: uncultured Flavobacteriales bacterium; assembly: GCA_946479125.1. Next base: position 3,577 of record CAMLET010000019.1, on the reverse strand, counting down.
CCAAAACCGAAGAACCTTCAGAACAATCGCCGGATGTCCATTTCCAGCTTTCGTGAAGTAAAATTCGTCCGTCAGCTAGCATTTCTGGTGTTGACTTGCAAAAACCGGTCATCAACTCCCCTTTCGTATTGACCTGATGATAACGCATATCGATTACTCCATTTTCATCTACTAATCCGATTAAATGTCCTTGTTGAATTTGTCCGCCTGAATAAGTGGAAGTCAATACATTTCCTTCTTGCTGATAATGAAAAATAGTTTCATGCGAGGTTTCACCATTTTCAGAATTACTCAATGGACGAAATTTGCGGTTGTTGTAGTTGATCATGAATTCAAATCAGCCTTTGAAATGTGGATTATAGATCAAACCAATGATATTTCCCCACGGATCCTTTACTTTGGCAACTACGATATCACCACCAACATCTTGTGGATCTTCAAATGCAATTGCTCCAGCCGCTACGAAATGATCAAATTCCTGTTGCACATTCTCTACCCCCCAATAAGCAACAACACTTTCCAGCTTTTCAGTTGATGTTTGGTCGGGTTGTAAGCCCAGCTCAAATCCACCAATATCAAAACCCACGTAAAATGGTTCATCGAAATACGGCTCTGTTTCAAAAACGTTAGCGTACCAGGTTTTCGCAGCGTTGATATCACTTACCTGATAACCAACAGTTCTTAGTCCAAGGATCTTTTTGTTCATGAAATAAATATAGGAATTTCCCACGGACGAGTGCGGAGGAACACAGATGAAAAATATCCCGCGAAGATCGCAGAGGACGCAAAGATTTTTGAAGGAAGTGATTGTTACAGTAAGCATAATTTATTTTCTCCGCGAGCTTTGCGGCGGACGGGAGAATTAATCAAGTACCGAAGACAAGATTGTATTGATTTCGTCTGATTTATTTATGAGCATAAAGTGTCCGCCACCGTGAACGATCTTGTCAACGTTTGAAGGCAATGGAAGCACATGATCTTTGGTTCCATGAATGTGAAACAGGTGTTTTGGAGTTTCAAGGTTTTTCCAGCGCAGTACCTGATCTATCGCCCATTTCAAATAGGTTGAGTCTGTTTCTTTCAGAATGATCTTCAGTAAGCGTTTTTCTTCAGTGGTGGTTGTTCCAAAGAACCAATATGTCAATCGGTTGGCACTGCGGAGAAGACGCATTGGAACCAACTTATGTAATCTCAGTTTTCCAATAAAACGGTAGTACCACGGAATTTCAAATCGGTTTTTAGCCGATGAAATAAGAATGACTTGTTTTGTTTCTATTTGTTTCGCTACTTCCATCGCCATCATTCCACCAAATGAAAGTCCAACCAATATTGGCTCTGAAGAAGTAATTTCAATGCTAATGCGCAAAGCATACTTCTCAATAGATTCTTTTGGTTCTGGAATAATCCACGAAATAAACGTCACGTTATGTTCTCCAAAATCGAGGTTCTGAAAAACGCGCTCGTCTGCACCAAGTCCGCTGAAGACGTAAACTTCACTCATACTCTAGCTTTTTATTGCCCACAGACGGGCGCGGAGGAACACGGAGGAACATACATGAAAAATTCCCGCGGAGTTCGCGAAGGGCGCAAATAGCATGTAGAATTGGATGTACAAAAACTTCTTTTTCTCCGCGGTCGTTGCGTGCTTCGCGGGAGATATCATAACTCATAGTTTCTTCTGAAAACGTTCAAAAATAGCTTTCTGGGGAAAACTGAAGGCCATCGCTTGGTTTTCCTTTAACTTCCTGTTCTGGAGCTTCAGAATTAACATGACTTTGGCAAGAAACAAGGAGCAATAAACTACTTATGAGAATGGAAAATTTCATTCGGTGTGTTTTAATTTACGCTCGAAGCGTTTCTGTGAATATTGAGTTGTTCCTTTCAGTTTTCCTTTGTACGAATAATGGGTTACTTTGTTGTTTTCAAAATCAATTTCGGTAATCACTGGTTGATTTTCATCCGTATTCTCCAAAAGAATAACGACATACTCCGTTTTCCAAAAAGCATCTTCCACCCATTGTGATGGTCCGCGGAAACCAATGCGCTGCACCGTTTTCTTCTTAAGATCCACCAGATTTATGGATTGATCTGGTTCTGCCCCGTAATCACCATTTTCATCGACAAACCAGGAATAACTATCAAAGTCAATGTATTTGTTCATTGATAAACTGTATACAAAAAAGGCCTCATAAAGCGGATCAAACTCTTTGTCAAAGGTTCCGAACACATCGCCTTTCTCGTAACTTAAGGCAACAGTTTCTCTTTTTTCAAAATCACTAAGCTTAAACTGCGGATTGGTTAATTGATAATATTCTACCCATTCGGCAAGTGTGGAATTGGAAGCCGTTTTGAGCTGTAGTTTCTCTACTTCTATTTTGGGTTCGGTGGTTGTTTTTGACTTCTCGCCTTTCGTTTGACAAGAAATCAGAACAATAATTGAAAGAAGATATAGGATTGATTTCATGGATTAAATATACGATGATCTCCCGCAGAGGAACGCAAAGAGCGCAGAAGATTATTAATGAACTTTACGAATACGTGTTATTTCATAAATGCCTTCTTAAAATACAGCATAACTAACCAAGCAATGAAATAAATACCAAAGTCATAGACTACATTAATTGGAATACTTCCGTGTAGACCGTTTGCATCTGTTGAAAACCAATAGAACTTAAATGGAAAACCGATTTCGACTAGAAACTGGAGATTATCAACAGAAGTTTGAAAATAAACCTGCAACATTCCAATGGAAAGCACAGTGAGCACACTCATAAAGCCACTCACTGCTATTAACCAAAATGTACGCATTAGTTTCCTTCAGCGTATTTCTTGAAATTGTTTAAGATCATTTGCCAACCTTGTTTCTGGAAGTCAACTGGATGCTGATTCTCCGGATCAAAAGCTGTAGTTACTTTTGTTTGTCCATCTTCGCTTTCAAAAGTTGTAATGGCTTGTCTGCCATCCGCCATCGTGTAAGCAATTTTCTTTTTGTCTTCTACTTCATCATAAATCGCTTCAAAATCGAAACCAAAACTTCCATCTTTCGCTTCCATGCGCGCCAGGTATTTTCCACCTGGACGTAAATCGTTCTCTGCTTTTGGACATTGCCAATCATCTGCTGCAAAATTCCAGTTCATGATATGTTCAGGCTGTGTCCAGTAATCCCAAACCTTATTTGTATCCGCAGCAATTGTTGCTTCTATACTTACTTTATCTGACATACTTGTGATTTTTAGAGAATCTAAGATATGTTTTTTAGTTAAATGAGAACGGAGGAAAAAAGAAAAACAGCGTAAATCAAAAAAAGGGCCATTACAGCCCTTCTTCATTATATAAATTTGAGTTTACTTTATCTTCGAAAAGCGTTTAGTGACTTTCTTTCCGTCATTCTCCAAAAGCAATAAATATGATCCTGCTGGCATAGCTGGAAGTTCAATTTTTCCTTCTTCAGATTCGCATTTTCCTTCAAAGATGACTTCACCACTTAATGACTGAATTACATAATTAAATGCTCCATTCATTCCTGAAACTTTGATCTCTTCTTGTGCCGGATTCGGGCTTAGAACAATATCGTCAG
>CAMLET010000018.1 GCA_946479125.1 uncultured Flavobacteriales bacterium | reverse complement strand
GAATTTGTTGATGATAAAAAAACTGGAAAGTGGTTAGATTATTTTTTTCTTGCTGACAACCATAGCAAATCTCCCGATTTTCAAATTCATGTAAATTACACAAATGGTATGCGCGAAGGCAAAGCGTATTTCGTAAAATTCGGAACAAATGATACCGTTGCATTGCTGCCGTTTCATTTAGATTTATTAAACGGAGAAGCATGTTACTATATTGAAAGTGGCAAATACAAAAGCAAAATACGCGAAAAAACCAATTTTGTAAATGGCAATCGCGAAGGTAAATCTGAGTTGTTTTTCGATGAAGTTTATCAAGAAGGAGAATACCTTCCAGTATCTGCGACATTTAACTATGTTAACAATGTAAAGGATGGATATAGTTCTTACGCTATGGAAAATCATTTTATAAATGAGGGTTACTACAATAATGATCTAAAAACAGGAAACTGGAGAGAAACGACGTTTGAAGGAGGGACAACAAAAGTTGCTTCAGGTAATTATACAACAGGTCAATTAAACGGAGAATGGAAAGAAACCTTAGATGGGGATTTAAATCGCATTCAAACCTATTTGTACAATGAGTTAATAAGTGAAACCTATTACAAAGAGAATTCAAAAACTGTCGAAATCACTTATCGAAATGGGAAAACAATTAATCTATTTGGTTATGTTAACAACGAAATAAAAACACAATTAGAAAGCAGTAATGGTTTAATGGAAACAAGTACTTTAACTTTAACTCATTATCCATTTCCTGCCCATAAGGAAATCTACCAGCTTAACATTGCTTCAAAGTCTCTAACTCAGATAGAAAAATTGGATTTTCTGTTAGAATTACTCGCTCATCCAACTGATTATTACACAAACTATTTACAGGGTGATTTCTCAATTAACAATCCACAAGAATCGGTTAAAGGCTCGTACATAAATAATCAGCTGAACGGTAATTTATACATAACCTTCAAAACGATGAACGGGCTAAATTATCAAGCCAATTATTTCAATAATCAAGTCAATAATGAAATTTTTACTTACGACAACGGCACAAAATACGAAGGTGAACTTTTCGTGGCTTTTCTGAAACAAAACATCAAGATCAAAAATGGCTTACGTCATGGTACGACAGAATACCTTGATGAAAATGGAAAAGTAGTCAAGAAAGAGAAATACAAAGAAGGTATTTTGAAGGATTGATCTATCAGGCGAATCAACTATTCTCACTAAACTTACAGTCTTATTAAAATTAGAAATACACACCAATTAACGCATGATTACCGGAGAACTTAAAAGTCAAGTAGATAAAGTTTGGGAAGCATTTTGGACTGGAGGAATCTCCAACCCGCTTACTGTTATTGAACAATTCACTTACCTGCTTTTCATCCGTAGAATGGATGAAATTCAGACCAGTGATGAAAAAGCACACAACACGGTTGGAAAACCTAGAAAAGTCTTCTTCTTTACTGATGAGGAACGCAATTTACGCTGGTCGCAGTTAAAGGATACCGAGCCTGAAAAGTTGTTTGAGTTGTTTACGAAAACAACTACAGAACGACCTTTAACGGTTTTCGAGCACATGAAAAGTTTGAACAATGCAGGTGTATTCGCTCAATACATGCAGGGTGCAACTTTCATGATTCCAACTCCACGCTTGCTCGACCAGGTGATTACACTCATTGCTTCCATTAATATGGAAAGCCGAGATACAAAAGGCGATTTATACGAATACCTGCTTTCCAAATTGGCGTCTGCAGGAACCAATGGACAATTCCGCACACCACGCCATATCATTAAGATGATGGTAGACATGATGCAGCCGCAAAAAGACGATTTGATTTGTGATCCGTCTTGTGGAACTGCAGGATTCCTTGTAATGGCTGGTGAATACGTACATGAGAATCATGAAGAGTGGTTTTTTGAAAAAGAATTCCGTGAGCATTACAATTCTGAAATGTTTACAGGGATGGAGTTCGATCCGACTATGCTGCGCATTGCGGCCATGAACATGCAATTGCACGGAACAGAACAACCCAACCTGATTGGGAAAGATGCACTTTCTGAATCCAATGGCGATATCAGCGATAAATACTCTTTAATCTTAGCCAATCCGCCATTTAAAGGAAGTTTGGATTACGATGCCGTGGAAAGTTCCATACTACAAACGGTAAAAACCAAGAAAACCGAATTGTTGTTCTTAGGACTCATCTTACGCTTATTACAACCCGGCGGACGCGCAGCAGTCATTGTACCCGATGGTGTTTTGTTCGGAAGCTCAAATGCCCACAAACAAATCCGTAAAGAAATAGTAGACAATCACCGTTTGCAAGCTGTCATCAGCATGCCCAGTGGAGTGTTTAAACCGTACGCAGGTGTTTCCACCGCGGTTTTAATCTTCACCAAAACCGGTCAGGGCGGAACAGACAATGTTTGGTTCTACGACATGAAAGCCGACGGCTACTCCCTTGACGATAAACGTGCAGAAATCGCAACCAATAATATCCCTGACATCGTAGCCCGATTCAACTCCCTCCTTGAGGAGGGACAAAGGGAGGTGGCCGAACCGGAATCTAAGAGAAGGCGCACCGACCAATCCTTCCTCGTCCCAGTATCAGAAATCCGTTCCAACGACTACGACCTCAGTATCAACAAATACAAAGAAGTGGTGTACGAAGCAGTGAGTTACGAAAAGCCCGAAGTATTGATTGCGCAAATCCGTGAATTGGATGAGGAACGTAGTAAAGTGTTGAACTTGTTGGAGGAGATGTTGCGATGAGTTTAAAAAAACTAGGTGATTTTGTAGAAATAATTATGGGGCAAGCGCCACCTTCTGAATTTTGTAATTCATCAGAAGATGGTGTTCCATTTGTAAAAGCTGGAGAATTCGGAGAAATTAGACCGGTAATCAGGGAATGGACGACAAAACCATTAAAATTAGCTGAATATAATGATATTCTAATTTGTGTAGTCGGTGCTACTGCTGGAAAATTGAACAGAGGTGAAATTTGTGCAATAGGGCGTTCAGTTGCCGCAATTCGAGCTGATGATTCTAAACTTAACATTGACTATCTATATTACTTTTTAAAAACATGGTCTAAACGTTTGAATGATATTTCACAAGGTGCCGCGCAAGCTGTAATTACGAGAGAAATGATTCGTGAAATCCAAATCCCACTCCCTCCCCTCACCGAGCAACAACGCATTGCAGACCTCTTGGATGCAGCAGATGCCTTGCGCCAAAAAGACAAAACGCTTTTGGGAAAATACGAGGCCTTGGGTCAGAGTTTGTTTTTGGAACTGTTTGGGGATCCGGTTAAGAATGAGAAGGGGTGGGAGGTTAAGAAATTTGAAGATTACACATTAAAATACAATCAAGGTGTGAATACAACCACTGAGAAAATAGAGTACTCTAAAAATGGCGTATTTCCAATTATCAGAGCTGGAGAAGTTGGTAAAGGATATTTGAATTTTGAATCAGTGGTTTATGTTAATGAAGAAAACGAAACCAGAATTAAAGAATCTTGCAAACCAAAAAATGGAGATATTCTTTACGCAAACATTGGTGCAAATTTAGGAACTGCTTGTTTAGTAAATACAAGTTTAAAATTTGGAATCGCTTGGAATGTTTTTAGAGTTCAACTAAAAAATGAAACTAATAATCTATTTTTTTTATATCAATTAAATTCAGGCTCAATCAGAAATAAAGTTTGGACTTTAGTAAAAACTGCTACTGTTCCTTTTATAAGTGGCAAACAAATAGCTGATTTAGATTTTATAAATCCTCCTCAAAATCTTCAATTACATTTCGCTTCCCAAATCCAACTCATCGAACAACAAAAGGCCAAGGTAAAGGAAAACCTAGCCAAGAGCGAGGAGTTGTTTAACGGGTTGTTGGCGGAGAGTTTTGGGTAGAAAACACATTCACTAAAAAAATATAAACCATATAACCATGAAAGTTTCCATTATTCAATTTTCTGATTTACACTTAAAACCCAAAAATGAAAAGTTATTTGAACGTATTGATTCTCTCATAGAATCAATACACTCGAGTACTGTCGATTCTAAGCAAATATTCATTGTTTATAATGGTGATTTAGCAGACAAAGGGCAAAATTTCAATAATTCCCATTTGTTCATCAATACAGTTTACGAGAAAATAAAATCAAAACAATTACATAGAATTGTAAAAAACATTTTTGTTCCTGGAAATCATGACTGCACTTTTGAAGGAAGTCAAGATGTAAGAGACGCGTTAATAAGTACCTTTCAAAAAAAGGACTCTACTTCAACTGAAATAATAGAAAGCGTAATTTCTGTTCAAAATCCATTTTGGAGTTTTTATGAAACTCAAAACAAATCACTTCCTGCGAACAAATTACTTTATCAGATTGAATATCCTTTAAGCGCAGAATTAAACATTGTATTTAATTGCTTTAATACCAGCTGGATGTCAACACAATCAGAAAAAGTAGGTGAGCTTATTTTTCCGAATAATCAATTTACCAATCTAAAGCTACCAAAAAAGTCAATTTACATCTCAGTTTGTCATCATCCCCTTCCTTGGTTTTCACCAAACACAACGCTTAATAACCGAAAAGATTTTCAACGATTTCTCCTAGAAAACTCAAATATTGTGCTTACTGGACATGAGCACAATTTCGACGCTTCACAAAGTAAAGATATCCTTTCTGAAAACTACGCTTATTTTGTTAGCGCCGATTCTTTAAATGAAGGAGGAAAGACGAGTGGGTTTAATATTGTCCATTTGAATACTGAAGAAAACACTTTCTTTTTAGAAAATTATCAATTTTCTCAAGGCATCTATGTAAAAACGGTTTCAGAAAGCAATAAATTAAAAAGTTTAAAAAAGAATACTCTAAATCTATCAAAAACATATCTGGATGAAGGTTCAAAAATTCCTATTCCGATAAGCCATCCGTACAAAACGGATCTTAATAAATGGGATCTATTTCTTTATCCAGATTTGGAACCAATTATTGAAAAAGATACGGCGCAATTTATTGATTCTCGAGAATTAGGGTTCACCAATGAAAGCAAAGTAATAATTGAAGGAGACTCACAATCAGGAAAAACTTCATTGCTTCAAAAACTGCAATTGGACTTTTTGGAGAATAACAAAGTTGCATTGTATGTAAACGGTATCGATCTAAAGGGCATAGATGCAGAGGCATATGCAAAAAGAGCATTAAAAAGCCAATATGAAAAAATTGACGACCAATGGCAGAGCTTTCTAAAAAGTCCTATTGATGATAGGTACATTTTGATTGATGATGTGGAAAAAAGCCTACTAAATAAAGAGGATAAAAAGAAACTGTTTCAAAGATTCGAAACTCTTTTCTCCAAAATTTTCATCATTTCATCTAACGAAAACGAAATCCATAATGTACTAAAATCAGAATCCTTTTTTAATGACTTTTCACATTTCAAAATCCTACCATTTGGAAAATTAAAAAGAAATAAAATGATTGAAACCTGGTTGAGATTAGGTAAAGAACTAACCAGTATTGAAGAGCAAGAGTTAACCCATCAAATTCAAAACTATTTTAATCAAGTATCTGAACTTTTAGGAGAACACCTAATTCCTCCTCACCCTATTTTTGTTATGACCTTACTGCAAAGTCTTAACTCCACATTAAATTTTAATATTGAACAAACAAGTTATGCTTATTGTTATCAGAGTTTGATTTTTGTTGGTCTTGTAAAATCTGGAGTAGACAAAGATAATTTGGGGGCTATCATAAATTTTTTATCTCATTTAGCGTATAAGATTAATAGAAACGAAATTAAAAAAATTAAAAAATCAGATTTCGAAATTTTTTACGAAGAATACAAAAAATCATTCATTATTAAATATAGTTCTGACGGACTTTTGTCAATTCTTACAACAGCCAATTTGATTCAAGATGACAATGATGATTTCAAGTTTTCATATAAATATCTATTCTACTACTTAATCGCAAAAAAAATGGCTTCTGACATCAACAAAGAAACCATCAACGAGGTAAGATTGTTATGCGCTAATTTGGACAAAGAGAGTAATGCTAATATTCTTATTTTTCTAGTTCATCATTCTGGACATAGTGAATTAATTGAAGAATTATTATTTCACAGTATGCTCCCATTTGAAAAAATCAGTCCAATTACTTTAAAGTCTGACGATGTTTTCTTCAAATTTTTGAATGAGTTCATCAATGAAATCTCTCCTGAGGTAATTCCCAAAATAACCAATCATGCAGAAGAACGAAACAAAAGACTTCAAGATGAAGATGAAAAAGACCGTAAATTCAAACGTAATAAAAATGATGATGACGATTCTAATGTTGATGATGAACTGAGAGAATTAATACGTTCTAATAAAATCATTAAAATACTAGGCCAAATTGTTAAAAATCAGCAGGGCAGCTTTGCTAAAAGTCAATTAACAACAATGTTAAAAGAATCCTACTTAGTATGCTTTAGATCAATTTCCCATGTTTCAAATATCATAGAATTAGCTAAACCACGTATCATAGAAAAGATTCTTTCTGACTTAGACAATGGTAGTGACAGGGATAAAGTAATTTCTCATATCAAAATGGTTATTCATGAACTTGGATATCGTTTCTGTCTTCAAAGTTTTTCTAATCTCAGTACTTCAGTAGGAGCATCTAATATGGATGAAATCTATGATTCCGTGGCAGAAGAAATTGGTACTCCAGCTGCAAAACTCATCAGTTTTACAATTAAATCATATTATGGAAAATTGAATGTTTCCGATCTAGAAGATTTATTGTCCGAATTTAAATCTAATCCTGTTGCAATTGATATACTTAGAAGTCGCGTAAAAAGTTATCTCTATCAGCATCCCGTGGACTATAAAAAAGAGCAGAAAATTGAAGCTTTGTGCAAATTCAAACTAGAAAGTGGAACGAAGCGAAATTATCTAGAAAAATCAAAAATGAAGTAGAATGAAGTTTGTGAATTTTACAATCCTTTCTGTTTTTATCATACTTCTCTCGTCTTGTAACACCTCAAATTCTGACTCTTTCGAAGAAAACGAATTATTAAGCGACGGAACCCATTGCGCAGAAGTCACCTACTCCAATCCGAATACTGGAACGTCAAACACCTACACACTAACCGTAGAGGTATTGAATGGTGAACTAGATCAAATTAATTGGCCTAACGGTGGTTGGTTAGATGAAGACCATTTTAGTTCAGTTACTTTCGATGACAATGGTTACTGTAGTTTTTCTTCAGATAGAGGGTATGAATATGAAGTACAATTAATTGAAGGTACTTGTTCTGATGATGGAGCTGTAATGGAAGAAGAAATCATCCAGGATGAGCAAGCAATGATTTGTCCGCGTTGTTATGGACAAAAAGATTACGATTACGATGATTACTGCACTTCTTGTCAATGGGATATTGAGGACGAAGAACAAGATAAAAAAGACCATACCTGTCCACGTTGTGGCGAAAGAAAGTTCTCGCAATTTGATGACTATTGTTCAGATTGTGAAAATGAATTAGAAGAAGAAGATGAATACTAAGATCAAACGAGATTCAAATTACTTTTCGGAGTTATTAATCCGCACTGCGTCAATTAACCAAGAAATACTAGAATCATACGAACGCGCCGTTCCCTTCAATGAACTCTATGAACTTCGCACCTTCAAAGCATCGAAGAGCAGTAAAAGCGAAAATCCAACTGTAGAAAAAGCACTTAAACATGCAGGTTACTTTGAAAAATTGAAAGCAAGTTGTATCCCCTCGGAACGCAAACTAATGCCCGAAAAAAATGAAACGCTTCAAGGTATATACATTTTTTGGCACAACGAAAAACCAGTTTACATAGGTATTTCGAGAAATGTCTTTAACCGACTAAAGCAACACGCCTTTGGAAAAACGCATTTTGAAGCAAGTTTGGCTTATCGAATGTGTAAAATGCAAACAACAGCAACAATTGAAAACCGAAGCGCTTTAGATTTCAAGTTACATCAGGAAGAATTGCGAAATGCCTTTAAGGTTACAGTTATTCCTGTTGAATGCGATTACGAATTGTATTGGCTGGAAGTGACGCTTGCGGGAATGCTGGGTACAGAACATAATGAGTTTAAGACGCATTGAAAACGTTAATTTAACCTATTTAGAATGGCTTTAAATTACATGTTTGTACAATTTTAACTCTAAAAGGTTTACTTTTGTATCAACATGCTTTCCCCGCTTCCCGTTAGATCAGCGCGCTCAGGGAAAGCTTTTTTTTTGACTACTATTATGCCTAAAAAGCCTTATGAGAAGCCAACTTTGAGCTATCAGGAGCAATTAGAACAATTAAGATCTCGTGGACTACTTGTTGAAAATGAAGAGAAAGCCCTGCATTTACTTTGTTCTGTTAGCTACTACAGATTGAGTGGTTATTGGTATCCTTTACTAAGTGATAAAAAGAAACATATTTTTAAATCAGATGCCAATTTCGACAAAGCTTTCACCATGTATAAATTCGATAGAGAGTTAAGATTAATGATAAGTGGTGAATTGGAAAAAATCGAAGTAGCGATTCGTTCTCAAATGATTTACACTTTATCACATGAACACGGTCCCTTTTGGTTTATGCAATCTGATTTATTCAAAGATGGATTAAAACATGCCAGTACGATTAGTAAAATTGGAAATGAACTTAAGAGAAGTGACGAAGACTTTATCAAAGAATTTTATAAAAACTATTCAGATGCAGCACCTCCAAGTTGGATGGCATTGGAAGTAACTTCTTTTGGTTCTTTGTCTTTTCTATTTCAAAACTTAAAATCACGTAAATCAAAACGAACAATTGCCAATTATTTTGGATTAAGTGAAGAAGTATTCGAATCATGGATTCACAGTATCGTTTACATTCGTAATGTATGCGCCCACCATTCACGGTTATGGAATAAAGACTTGCGAATAAATGGTGTAAAACCTACCAACCCAAAAAACCTTTGGTTATCGGATACTGCGGTAAACAACAAGAAAACATATTTTGTCATTTCTATGGTCGTTTACCTTTTAAACACAATTAATCCGAACCATACATTCAAACATCGACTTAACCAGTTGTTTGAAAAATATCCAACAGTAGATACGAAAGCTTTAGGGTTTTCAATTGATTGGAAAAAAGATGAATTTTGGAAGTAAGTACTTCGAAATCTAAAGAGTGTAATAAATACTAACCATGACCAAAAACACCATAACCGCCTATTCTATTAGCGAAATCAGCCAATGGCAAGCTGAACTCGCTCAAAGTGAAAAACCATCTTCTACTTCGGGTAAGATCATTCTTCCATCGCTTCAACGCGGTTTTGTATGGAAACCTTACCAAATTGAATCGTTGTGGGACTCTATCTTACGCGGCTATCCTGTTGGAGCAGTGCTTATGTCGGTTGATGAGGAATCGAACACCAAAGAATTACTTGATGGTCAACAACGTTGCACAAGCATTGCTTTGGGGTTCTACAATCCATTCGAACAAAAAGAATTTACCTTTTTCAATGCCGGAGCAAAGAATATTGTACCTTCTCTTTGGATTGATTTGCACTTATTGGAGGCCAATCCTAACGGAATTAAATATCCGGTTCGTGTACTCACAAAGTCACATCCCTGGGGGTATCAATTACGTGATCATCGCTCTACGTTATCAATGTCTGATCGTAAAAATGCGCTCCAACTTTTTCAAGAACTGGAAAATAAGGGTGATATTGCTTACACGGCTTTAAGTCCTGAAAACATATATCCATATGACAGTCACTGCCCCATTCCACTTGCTTTAGTGCTTAATGCTTATGCAAATGATTCAACGAACTGGCGAAAACCAGTAATTCGATGGATCGAGGACAACAAGAATAGAATTCACACCAAGCATTATAACTCAGACGTTGAAACTTATCATAATATTGAAGAGAAACTGAATGCTTTAGAAGCAGGTTTAAGTAATGCCTTTCAGCTCCTTTTACCTCAAATTAGCATTGCCAAAAAACTGCTTAATGAATCGGAAAATTCCAGTGATGAAGAAAACGGCGATGCCACTCTTTTCGTTCGGTTGAACTCAGAAGGAACGCGAATTTCGGGAGAAGAATTAATCTACTCCCTGTTTAAATCAGCATTTCCTGAAAGCCAGCAATTGGTAGAAAATCTCAGTGGAAACATGTTCGCACCAAGCAGAACAATCAATTTATTTGTTCGTTTGGCATTGCATGAACTCAATGATTTTTCTCATTACAGAAACGAGCTTACCATCAAAAATTTCAGGCAAGAATTGGGCAATGTAGCGTTCAAAAACAAAATGAACGAATATATCAATAATGAGGCTCCAATTGCGAATCAACTTTTTCAACAGTTGATCGAAAAACTGATTATCAAACAACCTGACTACCAGCTTCCCCAAATTTACACGAAAGAACTACTACGTCGAAATCCAGATTTAACAGTTGTGCTGCTTTCCTATTTGAGAAAAAAAGAACAGGAGAAGATATCTTCAAATTTCAGTCAGATTGTACATCATATATTGTTACTGAATCACGACGGTAAAAAGACCGCCCGCCATTTATTTGGATTATTGGTTAGCAACGAATGGGATGTTGATCAGGCATTTCAAGAATTAGTACTGAACACAGAACTGATGATTCAAGTAGTCAAACCTGAAGTATTTGAAGAAATGATTGTTCATGTGCTTTTACCGGAATATCAAAAGAATAAAGGAGAGCATTTCGGTTGGGTGGAATTTCTCGAAAAAGCATTTGAAGAGTTCTGTTCACCATCACTGAAAGAAAAAGCTACTTCCTTTCAATACATAAACAATAATGAAGAACAAAAGGATGAAAATCACATTACTGCTTTTCTAACGAATTTTAAGTACCTGGCAGATAACTTTTATTGGGAACGTTTACACCTGATTGCTGGACAGGCTTCCTATTTTCAAAGCCAATTTCAGGATTATTTAGAGTTCGAAGGTATTGAAGATACAAATCGTCCGTGGGATTGGGACCACATTTATCCACACAGCTGGGTATATCAAAGAAAAGGCGTTTCCGTGAACATTCGTTGGATCGTAAACCTGAATGGAAATTTCAGAGCACTGAGTTATGACGAGAACAGAAGTGAGAACAATACGTATTCGCCGTCTCAACGCCTGCAGGATGATCAATACAAAAAGAATGCATTTGTATTTAGTGAAAACAATTCCGCTTATTTAAACGATTGGCAGCATTGGCAACAGATCACTACACAATTTCACAACAATGACGATCAGATAAAAACATTAACCAATGCATTATTCTTTCGCGTAGTAAATCTGTATCGCAATTGGTATAAACGAATATATCTTAATGCGGAACGGTAAAACAATTTCTATTGTGATTTTCAAACACTGAAAGTCTTTTTTTGTAAATTACAATTGTTATGAGCAAATCTATCAAGTATATTGATTCCAGAATGGTTTCTTCGAAATCAAGAATTGCATTTAAAAAAGGTGTGCGGAATGCAATGGCAATTAACGGATATGTAATTGTTGCTCAAGACGGGTGGATCATAAAAAAATGCGCAGATGGTAGAATTGATCGTATTCATGAAGTGCCACGTGCTCTGAACCGTAATTTAAACCTTGACTAAGGTTAGACAAAAAAATAAAACTAGAACTGTATTCCTGAATGGTTCTTCTTTTATTACATTGATAAAGTGAACTAATTTTTCCTATCTTCAACCCATGACCAATTTCCACTTTCTGAAATCCGACTTTCCGGAATTGTTTGAGTTGTGCTCAGAAGCTGAACAATATACCTTGCGCATACCTCAATATGCGTTGAGTAAAATGCGTATTACATTAGAAGCTTTTGTTCAGTGGATTTACACCAACGATTCGTTGCAAATGCCTTATGACACGAAGCTTTCGGCTTTGATGCATCAACCAGAATTTAGACAATTGGTTGGTGAACGGATTTTTAAGGAAATTAATTTGTTACGGTTGTATGGGAACGATGCAGCACATCAGTCCAAAGTAAAACAAGAAAAAGCAGAAGATGGTATAAAGTACCTGCACTCGTTTGCGTGTCTCTTTCATCGCTTTTACGGAAGTGAGAAAACGAGTTACAATCTTTTTGATCCTTCAATACTGCCAACAAATGAACAGGAGAAAGCCAAAGAGCGTGAGTTAATTGCTCTACGGGCTCAGTTGGAAAAAAGAGATACCGATTTTCGTGTTTCTCAAGAGAAATTGCAAGAACAAACGGTTGAAGCAGAAATGCTACGTCAAGCTGTTAAGGCTCAAAAGGAATTAGTAAGTGTTCAAAAGGAAAAACGTATTGATGAAGGTGATATTTGGCCAGCCATTCCAATCAACGTTGACGAACGTTCAACGCGGAAACAATACATAGACCTTTATTTGTCTGAAGTGGGTTGGAGAAACCTCAACAAAGGAAGAGAAATTGAATACAAACTGGACTGTCTAAAAAGCAAGAGTAATCCAAGTGGAATTGGCTTTGCAGATTATGTGCTTTGGGGAGATGATGGTTTGCCTTTAGCCGTTATTGAGGCAAAAAAAACCATATTGGATGCCGTAAAAGGTCGTCAACAAGCTGTCCAATACGCCGATTGTTTGGAACAAACATTCAAACAACGTCCTATTATCTTCTACACCAACGGTTATGAAACATATATTTGGGACGATTTATTTTACCCTCACAGACAAATCAGTGGATTTTTGACCAAAGAGTCATTACAATTAATGATTGACAGACGCAGAAAAAGGACAGATTTACGTGAATTCAAAGTGAATCATGAAATTGCAGGACGACCATACCAATTAGAAGCTGTTAAACGAATTGCCGAGCACCTTGTTGGAAACATCAAAGTACCAATGGAAAATCCATCGGCATATCCAATGAAGTTTCGTGGAAAGAATCGAAAATCATTGTTGGTAATGGCCACCGGATCTGGTAAAACACGTACTTCTGCAGCTGTCATTGATATGTTAACCAAATGTGACTGGGCAAAGCGCGTTCTTTTTCTAGCCGATCGTAATGCACTGGTTTCTCAAGCAAAGAAAAACATTGCGGAATACCTTCCTCATCTGATTTGTGAAGATATAACAGGTTCCAAAGAAACAAGCCAAGCTCGCGTATTGTTCTCTACATATCACACCATGATGCATCGCATTGATGCAGACCGAAATGATGGATTAGTACATTATACGCCTGGTCATTTTGATGTCATCATCATTGACGAAGCACATCGTTCGGTTTATCAATCTTTCGGTCATATCTTCGATTATTTTGACAGTTTACTAATTGGCTTAACGGCAACACCAAAAAAAGACATTGATAAAAATACGTATCAGCTGTTTGAGTTGGAAGATGAGAACCCCACCTTTGCTTATCAATTAGATGAAGCTGTTAGAGACAAATATCTGGTTCCTCCAAGAGCCGCGTCAGTACCTTTAAAATTTATTCGAGAAGGAATAAAATACAAAGAGTTATCGCAACGTGAAAAAGACGAATTCGAAGAAAAATTCGGAAACCCAGCAGTAGGAGCCAATGATGAAATAGGAAGTGATGCGTTAAATCAATGGTTAATGAATAACGACACCATAGATAAGGTACTTATTCATTTATTAGAAAATGGCATTCACGTAAATGGTGGGGATAAATTAGGAAAAACCATCATATTCGCTAAGAACCATAAACATGCAGTACATATTGAAGATCGATTCAATGCCCTTTTCCCAGAATACGGTGGTCATTTTTTACGCGTTATAGACAATCATGAACCACGCGCTCAGGATTTGTTAGAAGCCTTTGTTGAAGACAGTAAAGAACTTGCTCCCCAAATTGCTGTTTCCGTAGACATGATGGATACGGGAGTTGATGCTCCGCGAGTAGTAAATCTAGTATTCTTCAAACCCGTAAAATCCTATTCCAAATTTTGGCAAATGATTGGTCGAGGTACGCGTTTAAGAACCAACCTGTTTGGTCCTGGAGAAGATAAAACACACTTTGTTATTTTTGATTATTGTGAGAATTTCGAATTCTTTGATGAATTTCCAGAAGGGGTCATCACTAAAAATGCGAAATCTCTTTCACAACGTGTTTTTGAAAGCAAATTAGAAGTCGCACATTTGATTCAATCCTTGAATTCATCAAATGAAAAAGATAAAGAATTGGAAATTTTCTTTAAACAAGAACTGCGTCATGAAATAGCAAGCTTGGACAAAACGCGGTTTGTAGTTCGCAAGTATCTTCGACAAGTTGAAATCTATTCAGATTGGAGTCACTGGAAAATATTGAAAGACAATTCAATTAAGGAAATTTGTTCAAATCTATCTTTTTTGCCGCCTGTAGTCGATGCTGAAGAATTGGCCAAGCGTTTTGACCAGATTATGTTGCAGCTGATGAAGTTAAGAATAACTAAGCACAAGAATTATCTTGAAAAATGTGACGCAGTGATAGAAATTGCCCATCAACTTGAGCGTAAATCATCTATTCCACAGGTAAAAAATCAAATGGAGCTGATTCAACGTATTCAGCAAGTTTTGTTTTGGGATAATGCAAATTTATATCAGTTAGAAGAAGTGCGTTTAGCTTTAAGAAACTTGATGTTTGCATTAGATAAATCAAACCAAGAGATTATTTACACGTCATTCAAGGATTTTTTAGACATGGAAAATGTAGTTTGGCGCGATCCAGTTTCCACTACTTCATTCGGTTTAGGGAACTATAAAAAACGCGTAGAATCCTATATTCG
>CAMLET010000017.1 GCA_946479125.1 uncultured Flavobacteriales bacterium | reverse complement strand
CAAAAACACCAATAAAAATTCGAACCAACGTGCATTGTACACCCACAACTTTGCAGCTTGTGTTGTTTCATTTGATTCAATAAAAGTTGCTCTTGCTATTGCTACGAAGAAGACCAGCATTGCTACTGCCATTCCACGCATTGAGAAAAGTGCGCTCGCTATTTTTTCCATCTAAAAACGGATTTATTTTCCGTCTGCAAAAATAACCATTCGGATCGCCCTAACCATGGAAATATTGAAACTTTCGGTGAAGTGTTGAAAGAAAAAAAACATATTTAACATTGATAACCTTGTAGGGGAAGGTCGCGACCCTCCCCTACAATTATTTCAAACAAAAAAGGAGACCAAAACTGATCTCCTTTCTTTAAAATATGTTTGAAAATTAATCTTCGATAGTAGACGGAACTAAAATACGTCCACAGTGCTCACAAACGATTACTTTTTTTC
This sequence comes from uncultured Flavobacteriales bacterium, assembly GCA_946479125.1. Next base: position 14,333 of record CAMLET010000017.1, on the reverse strand, counting down.
TTGTTTCAATATCTAATTGACGTTGAGGTGGAATTTTGTTGAAACATCCTCCACAAGAGTCACGATCTACACCAACAACTGCCAAACCATTTTTAGCATTTGTACGCAAACGATCGTAAGCCATGATCAAACGCTCATCGATAGCTGCTTTTGCTTTCTCTGATTTCGCTTGAAGTACTTCTTCGTCTTTTTGAGTTTCAGCAACAATTTCATCAAGTTCACCTTGTTTCACTGCTAAATCTCCTTTACGCATTTCCAAACGCTCTTTTGCTTCGTCAACCACTTCTTTCTTAGCGCCAACTTTAGCCTTAGCTTCTTTAATACGTTTTTCGTGCAATTTAATTTCCAACTCCTGGAATTCGATTTCTTTATCTAAAGATTCAAATTCACGGTTGTTACGCACATTATTTTGTTGTTCTTTGAACTTAACGATTGCAGCTTCTGCATCTTTAATTGCATTCTTACGGTCAGTAACTTCTGTATCAAGTTCTTTTACCTCTTCCTGCATTTTCTTCATTCTTGTCTCCAAACCTTCAATCTCATCCTCAAGGTCTTGAACTTCAAGTGGCAATTCACCACGTACTGTTCTAATGCTATCGATTTGAGAATCAATTTTTTGCAATGCGTACAACGCATCTAACTTTTCAGCAACTGTTGTTTCTTTAGTACTTGCTTTTGCAGCCATCCTTAGAGATAATTTATTGGATTCGTATTTACACTCGTTAAACGAACGGCAAAAGTAGTAAAATTTTTCTGCATTTGAGCTAACAACCAGTCCGAAGTATATTGTTCTGATTCAAAATGTCCGATATCCGCAATAATTATCTGCTTTTCTGCGTCAAAAAACTCGTGATATTTGAAGTCGGCGGTAATAAAAACGTCTGCCCCGCTTCTTTTTGCTGCGTTCAACAAAAAACTTCCAGAACCACCGCAAACGGCAATTCTTTTTACGGTTGAAGAATGAATTTCTGTATAACGAACTGCTCCGGAACCAAAAACAGTTTTAATTCTCTTTAAAAACTCCACGGTATCTTCTTCAGCCGACAATTCACCAACCATTCCGCTTCCAACCTGTTCATTGGTATTGTTCACGGCTATCACATCGTATGCAATTTCCTCGTAAGGGTGCGCTTGTTTCATGGCCGACAATACTTTGCCTAAACTATGCTGAGGAACTGTGACTTCAATTTTCTCTTCCTGAACTTCTTCCAAAACTCCCGATTTACCAATAAACGGATTCGCATTTTCATCAGGAATAAATCGTCCGGTTCCCGTGAAAGAAAAACTACAGGCTTCGTAATCACCAATTTTTCCGGCACCAGCTTCCGATAAAGCATTTCTCAATAAATCAGCATGGGTTGCGGGAACGTAAACTTGTAATTTGACAAATCCATTTTCCTTAGGAAGTAAAATTTTGGTATTCTGAAGACCAATTTTATCAGAGATGATTTTGTTCACACCATATGACATGTTGTCAAGATTCGTATGAATAGAAATCAGATTTAAATCGTGTTTGATCGCTTTCTGAACCACTTTTTCAATGTAGTTTGCACCAGTTATGCGTTTCAATCCTTTAAAAATGATAGGATGATGTGTAACAATTACGTTTGCACCTACAACAATGGCTTCGTCAAGCACCGTTTCAATACAGTCAAGAGCAACCAAAACACCTTTTATCTCAGCATTTGAGTCGCCAACAAGCAATCCAGAGTTATCGTAACTTTCCTGATACGAATAAGGAGCTAGTTGATTGAGATAAGAAACAAGTTCTGATACTTTCATTTATAAGGATTTGATTACGAAGATAAGTCAATTCATAAATTGGATTCCAACCTTTTCCAAAAATCAACTCTTAATCTAAAGATTACGACTTTTGTATTAAAGTACAATACCATGAAACACCGCCATTTCATCCTTCTTTTACTCACGAGTCTATTTATCTCATCCTGTCATAAAAATGAGACGGAAAAAGAACAATTTGAACGTAGTTTAGCCGGAGATTACGATTGGACAAATTCAACTAATAGCGAAAACGGAGAAAGCGGTGAGCCTCTAATCAACTATACTCCAGAGATAAACGGAAACAACTTCGGACTCAAGATCAAAAAAAGTGGAAAGGTCTTTATGTATGAAAACGGAAAACTGATCAAAAAGGGAGATATTGCGAGTGTTACTACTCAAAGTTATGGTCAATATCCATATGGCCCAACAACCTATTATCTTGTTAATATCCAGTTTGAGAATCAGACGCTGGAATTTTCATCGCTATACGGATTTACCAATCAAAACTGGCCTTACTCAAACTGTACGAATTACTTCTTAGACCTTTCAAAATGATAAAAAAAGTTCACCTGTTTTTTGTACTGCCCATTCTTATTGGAATTTACAGTTGTAATAAGAAATTCGACCATACAGATTATACCGAAACTGTTAATCCAACAAGTTGTGAACTTTGCAATTACGCCAACACAATTACTGGTCAATACCGAGGATACTCACGAACAGATGGGTCTCAACCAGTATATGACTCATTAACTGTTACGCTGGAACATATTTTTCTGAATCTTGGTCCAAAACTAGACTCCACAATCATGTATTTTAAGCAAACAAAAGATTTTGATAATAAATCAACCCACATAGATACAGTTAGATTAGACAATCACAACGGTATTTTCTTTCAAAGTGCTTCACCTGGATTTCAAAATAGAATGATTGCTATCAATGACTCGTTATACATTTATCGTTTTGTGACTTATCATATTGGACAGGCGGTTTTGATGGATTTCAAAGGAAAAAAACTACCTTAACCAAAATCACCTACATTTGTTCATCAAACACAGCACCTAATTATGATTAAGTCGATACTTTCAATTTCTCTGCTTCTTGTTTTATTCAGCACCTCCGCTTGTATCAAACGCAAACCGCAACTTTTTCATGAAATGGCTGGCGAATACGAGTGGACTACTTCACACTCTCCCAACGGGGATCTTAATGGAAACCCATTACCAGATTTGAATGCTGAGACTACAGAAACAACTTATAAAATAAAGATCAAACGAAACGGAAGAGTGCAAATGTTTGAGAATGACAATGAGTTAAAGGAGCCCGATGTTGATTTTGCTTCAGGTGATTTTTCAGAAGGAAGTTCTCATTCTGCATACTTCACGTTAATGGTACTGAAAGATTTCTATTATACCTACAACGTGTATTACCAGAACGATTCACTAACGATTGAAGACTGGCCTCATGTTTATTATGTGAACACATTGGTGAGAACAAAGTAATTCTTGAAGAGTTAGTTCTATTCGGCCTTCATCCACTTCCCTATCTTCTCAAACAATTCATTTTTCTTAAACGGTTTCGATAGATAGTCGTTCATTCCTACTTCAAAGCATTTTTCTTTTTCCTTAATTATGGAATGAGCCGTGATTGCAATAATTGGAGTTTTCGAACCCAGCTCTTTGCGAATGTATTCTGTAGCCTGATAACCGTCCATTTCAGGCATCTGGATGTCCATTAAAACCAAATCATAGTTTTTCTGTTTGAACATTTCAATGCCTTCTTTTCCGTTTTTAGCTGTGTCCAGTTCAAGATTAGTCATGTCAAAAAGCTGCTGAGCAAAAAACAGATTAAGTCTGCTGTCTTCGCACATAAGAACGCTGCCTTTTAATGAACTATAGTCGGATTCAGCATCTTCTTCCTTTACTTTCTCCTTTACTTCAGGAATTTCGAATTGAATTGTAAAATAGAACTCCGTTTTTTCGTTCGGAATGCTTTTTACAGCTATTGATCCACCTTGTTTTTCAACCAGAAGTTTACAAATATTCAACCCAAGACCAGTTCCACCATACTTACGGGTTGTGTCACTTTCAGCCTGTGTAAAACGACCAAAAACACTTTCCAGTTTATCAGGAGCAATACCAATTCCTGTATCCTGAACAATAAAGTTCAACGTAGCTCGGCCGGACGATGTTAGTTCTGCAGAAATGATCAATTTAACTTCACCACGTTCCGTGAATTTTAAGGCATTATCCAATAAATTGATCAATATCTGTGTCAATCTATTCGGATCTCCACTAATAAAATCCGGAACCTGCGAAGCAATTTCATACTTGAACGAAAGATTTTTCTCTTTTGCTTTTCCTTCTAAAATGGTGAACACATTTTCAACAACCTCCTTCAACCGGAAATCACATTTATCAAATTGGAACAAACCCGCTTCAATCTTACTCAAATCCAAAATTCCGTTTACCAAATAAAGCAAGCTGTCGCCACTGGTTTTAACAGACTGAAGCTGCTTTTGCTTTTTCACATCTTCTTCAACTTCCAATAAGAGGTCTGTAAAACCTAAAATGGCATGAATTGGTGAACGCAGTTCGTGACTTACATTCGCAATAAAATTGTCTTTTTGATTATTCAGTTCCTCCAGCGATTTTATGGCAAGTACATCTTTTGTAATATCAATAGATATATTAGTAATCCGGGCGATCTCTCCATTCAGATCAATAACAGGGCTATATGAAGCCTGAATCCAGATCGTATCTCCATTCTTGTTTTTGCGTTTGAATTTCCCGGCATACGGCTCACCCGCTGCTAACTTCTCCCACAAAAACTCATTGTCTGGTTCTGTAAGCAACATTGCATGTTTCTGCCCAATCAATTCTTCAACCGAATACCCCATCATATCGGCGTATTGTTGGTTCAAATTAAGGATTGTACCCTCTTTAGAGAACTCAATAACTGCATTGGATTGACCGATTGCCTGGAATAAATTATTGTAAACCTGTTCCTGTATCTTTATTTGTTTTTCAGATGTTTTGATCTTTTCGTTCAACACTTCTGTCAGCTCGCTTCCCATATCCTGGTTACGCTTTTTAGCTTCCAAATGTATCATGACCATTTTAGCTACATCACGTAAAGACTGTTTTTGTATTTCGTCCAAATATTGCGGTTTGACATCGGCAGCACACACTGAACCAATGACATAACCACTCTCAGATCGCAAAGGAATGCTGACATAAAATCGAATTCCATTTTCAATTTGTACATGTGGATGATCGACCAAACGTTTATCCTCTAACGTGTCCGAAATCTCCATTATATCGTTTTCGTGAAGAGAATATTGACAAATACTCTCTTCAACAGAAACCTCATCCATACCTACTCCAATTTTCGATTTGTACCACTGTCTTTCATCATCGATAAATGTGATTAATGAAATGGGGGTTTTACAAATCGTTGATACGAGATTGTTGAGTGTATCATAATATTCGTCCGGAGGAGTATCAATAATGGCATACTCCAAAAGCGCCTTTATCCTATTGATATCTTTGATGTAGCTGTCCAACTTTCCTGGTATTTGTTCCTAAACAAATTTATCATTTCTCAATAGAATTGCATACTTGGCGAACACGAAAGTTGTCGAAGTAAATTGTATCTTCGCCTTGATGCGAAATCTTCGGTTACTTCTTCTCCCATTCAACTTGATTTACGGCTTAATTGTCGCATTCAAGAATTTGTCCTATACCTTAGGCTGGAAAAAGAGTTTTGAAATTCCCGGAGCAAGTATCTGCATTGGAAATATTACCGTTGGAGGCACAGGAAAATCACCATTAACCAAAGAGATCGCTGAATTGCTTCAGGATGAACATCCGGTAATTCTCTCTCGTGGTTATGGTCGACAAACCAAAGGCCTACAAATTGCAAACACCAATTCCACTGCTTTGGATATTGGCGATGAACCGATGATGTACTGGTCGTATTTTCAGCGACAGGTTCCGGTTGTTGTTTCTGAAAAACGAATTTTGGGAGTGGAATGGATTCGGAAAAATCACCCCAACTCTCCTATTCTTCTCGACGACGCGTTTCAGCACCGTGCGGTAAAAACTGGACTGAACATCGTTTTAATGACCTATGATCGACCCGTTTTCAAAGACTTCACCTTTCCGGCTGGAAATCTGCGTGAATTTCGTTCCGGCATTAAGCGGGCAGACCTGGTTGTTGTTACGAAATGTCCGGAAAGCTTAACAGAAGTTCAAAAATCAGAATTCTACAATAGATTACCGATTTCAAAGGAAAACATCTATTTCAGCAAGGTAAACTACAACACTCCAACACCAATTGGAGAAAGCACCTGGAGAGACTTTAAGCATGTAGTTTTAATCACTGCAATTGCAGAACCTTTGGCACTGAAAAAACATTTTGAAAAAGCGCACAAAGTAGAACTAAATCGATTCGCAGACCACCACAATTTCACTGCTGGTGAAATCAGGGAAATTCAGCAAAAAGTTGCTACTTTTGCACCGCAAGAATGTGCAATTGTGACAACCGAAAAGGACCTAGTAAAATTGAGTCCATGGTTAGCAGAAATATTTGCGGTTTCCACAAATGTTTTTGTTCAGACAATCAGCACGGAATTGGACAGACAAACGGATTTTAATCAACGAATAAAGAAATATGTTGTTATCACAAATGAAAGAGGCAGCTGATTACATCAGCTCAAAAACGCAGGTAAAACCAAGTATCGGAATTATCCTTGGAACTGGATTAGGTGGATTGGTTAAGGAAATTGAAATTATTGATGAGATTCCTTACGAGAACATTCCTCATTTCCCTGTTTCAACTGTTGAAAGTCATTCCGGAAAATTGATCTTTGGAAACTTAGGCGGAAAACAAGTTGTTGCAATGCAAGGTCGGTTCCATTACTACGAAGGATACAACATGCAACAGGTTACTTTCCCCGTTCGTGTTATGAAATTGTTGGGAATTGAGCGTTTGTTTGTGAGTAATGCTTCTGGTGGTGTGAATCCGGATTACATTGTTGGTGAAATCATGATCTTGAACGATCACATCAACTTGTTCCCTGCTCACCCGCTAATTGGAAAAAACATTGATGAATTGGGACCACGTTTCCCTGATATGAGTGAGCCTTACGATCATAAAATGATTGACATGGCGAAGAACATTGCAAAAGAGAATGATATTCGAATTGCAGTTGGAACTTACGCTGCTTTAACGGGACCAACATTGGAAACTCCAGCTGAGTACGGATATGTTCGCGCAATTGGTGCTGATGCAGTTGGAATGTCAACAATTCCGGAAGTTATTGTAGCGCGTCACATGGAAATTCCTTGTTTCGCAATCTCGATCATTACAGATTTAGGTGTTCCCGGGAAAATTCAGAAAGTAAGCTTGCAAGACGTTATTGAAGTAGCTTCTCGTCAGGAGCCGAAAATGACGTTGATTATGCGTGAATTAATCTCAAAAATATAAAGACATAAGACCGAAGACAAAAGACTGAAGACAGATATGTTTTAGTCTTTCGTCTCAAGTCTTTCGTCTCAAGTCTTGAAAAATGAGTACAGAAACAAGAGATAAATACGAAGTTGTAATTGGTTTAGAGGTTCACGCGCAAATGTTGACGAAAACAAAGGCGTACTCAAGCGATATCAACGAATATGGTTCAGCTCCAAATACCAACGTAAGCGTTATTACACTTGGTCATCCCGGAACTTTGCCTGTAATGAACAGCAAAACAATTGAATTTGCCATCAAACTTGGTTTGGCGGTTGATGCACAAATTGCACCTGCTCAATATTTTGCCCGCAAAAACTATTTCTATCCCGATCTTCCGAAAGGATATCAAATTACACAGGATACAACTCCTATTTGTACTGGTGGTTCTATATTCATTAAAGACGAAGCCGGAGCGGAGAAAGAAATTGGTTTAACACGTATTCACATGGAAGAAGATGCCGGAAAATCGATTCACGATATTGATGTTTATGATACATTGATCGACTTGAACCGTGCTGGAACTCCTCTTTTGGAAATTGTTTCTGAGCCGGATCTTCGCTCGAGTCAGGAAGCATACAATTACTTAACGGAAGTTCGTCGTTTGGTGCGCTACCTTGATATTTGTGATGGAAACATGGAAGAAGGATCAATGCGATGCGACGCCAACGTTTCTGTGCGTTTGAAAGGTGCTCCTGAATTTGGAACAAAAGTGGAAGTAAAAAACATGAACTCGATCAGAAACGTACAACGTGCAATTGAGTTTGAAGTTCAACGTCAGATCGAAGCTGTAGAAAAAGGTGAAAACATTTCTCAGGAAACACGTTCTTTCGATGCGCTAAAAGGAATTACCATTTCCATGCGTTCAAAAGAAGCAGCTAACGATTACCGTTACTTCCCTGAACCAGATTTACAACCAATTACGGTTGATGAAAACAGTATTGCTCAAGTGAAAGCTAAAATGCCGCCACTTCCACGTACACTTTTACATAAATACATCAACGAATTTGGATTGTCTGAATACGATGCTAATGTATTGACAGATTCAAAAGGAATTGCGCTTTACTTTGAGTCCGTAGTTGCTGAAACAAAGAACTTTAAAGGAGCAGCTAACTGGGTAATGGGTGACGTGAAGTCGTATCTAAACCAAAACGGATTAGAAATTGAAGATTTCCCTATTTCAGGAAAAACACTTGCTTCGGTGATTGCTTTGATCGATAGTGGAAAAGTTTCACACTCTGCGGTTTCACAAAAGCTTTTCCCTGCACTGATTGCTTCACCGAACAGTGATGTTCAGGACTTGGCTAATTCATTGAACATTATTCAGGAATCGGATGAGAATAGTTTAAAAACGTTAATTGAAGACGTTTTCAAGCAACATCCGGCAGAATTCGAACGTTTTAAGAGCGGTGAAAACCAATTGACAGGATTTTTCATGGGTCAGATCATGAAAGCTTCCGGTGGAAAGGCAGATCCGAAAACAACTTCAGCATTGCTGAGACAACTGATATCATAACATGAAATTTGCAGGATTCCTCCTATTTATTGGTTTAACGCTTTTCTCTTGTGGTTCTTCAAGCGAAGACGAAGAAGGCAAGTTGCCCAATAACTTTCATGTTGAAGGAAAAATTATTGGTGCTGCCAATAAAAAAATCCTGATCAAAGCAGATACGGATCAAGGTTCTGTTACAGTTGCAGAAACTATGGCAGATGCTTCAGGAAACTATACTATCGACGGAAATATTCCGGCTTTAGGATTGTATTCTTTTGTTGTTGAAGACGGTGCGAACACTGCAATTGTACTTCCAATGACTGTTGACGACAAAGTAACGGTTAGCGGAAACCTGAAAGATTTCTCGATTTATCCGAAAATTTCAGGAACCAGCTGGGCTAAACCGTTGATGTGGTACATGAAAGCATTGAACGATTTCAGTACAATGTATATGATTGAAGAGAATGCCAAGAATTTAACGCAGGAACAACGTGAAGCCGGAACAAAAGCATTCATTGAGAAGATCAAAATGCGCATTATTCAGGATCCGGGAAATCAAACCAACATTGTTATGGTTTCTGCATTGTTTCCTTTAGAAGAAGGTTCTTATGCAGATTACGACAAACAAAATATTGTTGCGTTGGATAAAATGAGAACGGCTTATCAGAAGAAACATGCAAGTTCACCTTTTACAGCTGTAGTTATTCAAAAGATCAATGGAATCATTGATGGTTATGAAAATTACTACGCAATGACTAGCGGAACGCTTGCAGCTCCGGAAATTTCTCTTCCTGGTCCTGATGGAAAGCAAATGCGTTTGTCTGACCTGAAAGGAAAAGTGGTTTTGATCGACTTCTGGGCATCTTGGTGTCAACCGTGTAGAGCTGAAAACCCGAATGTGGTTCGATTGTATAAAAAGTATCACAGCAAAGGATTTGAAATTTTCTCCGTTTCATTGGATACTGATCCTGAATTGTGGAAAAAAGCAATTGCAACGGACGGACTTTTATGGAAAAATCATGCGAGTGACTTAATGGGCTGGAATGGTTCTATGATTCCATTATATCAAATTCAAGGAATTCCTCACACGGTTTTAGTAAATAAAGAAGGAAATATCATTGGTTTAAAACTGAGAGGCGAACAATTGGAACAGAAATTGGAAGAGCTGTTCGGAAAATAAATCCAAAGCTTCGATCGCTTCGGATTAAAAAAGGAAAAAGATGAAAAAAGTACTATTTATAATTGTTGCACTGGTGCAATTTCAATTGTGGGCACAAACACCTATTAAAGTTGAGATTTCCGGAAATGTATTCAACACCGTTGCTGGAAAAGATGATTCAGTGAAAATTGCACATTATTTCGGTGGAACGAATTATAAAGACTACCTGGCGGCTAAGATCGACAAAAAAGGAAACTACCTTTTAAAAGGAACTTTACCTTCGAAAGATTACTACGTTTTTCGTTTGGGAAATCAGCACATCAACATCATTCTTCGCGATAGCTCAAAAATTCGTTTGAATGCCGATGCTAAAAATGTGGTTTACTTTCACACACTTACCGGTTCCGACGAAAGCAATCAGGTAAATGAGTTTGTAAGAGAAATGCAAGCTTACAATGCAAAACGCGATTCAGCTTCTAACCTATTGCGTCAACATCCTGAAAACGGAGAAGCGATCAATCAAAGCTTTCAAACTGAGTACTATAACTTTCAATCGTTCAAACAGAAGTACATGCAGATGAACCAAAACTCTCCTGCCCTGCTTCCTGTAATTAGCGCCATTGAAGTTGATAAGGATTTTGCCACTTATGAAAGCATTGTAAAACAAATTTCGGAATCGTTTAGCGGTTCGCCAGTAATTGAAGCTACCAAACAGCAATACCAGGAGAAAGTTCGACAAATGGAGGCAATGAATTTCCTTTCACCGGGAAAATTAGCACCGGATTTCACTCAAAACGATGTTAACGACAAACCATTAACTCTTTCAAGCTTAAGAGGAAATGTAGTTTTACTTGATTTCTGGGCATCTTGGTGTGGACCATGTAGACAAGAGAATCCAAATGTTGTAGCATTATACAACAAGTACAAAGACAAAGGATTCACCGTAATGAGTGTTTCTTTGGATAAGGAAAAACAAAAATGGCTGGATGCAATTGCTAAAGACAAATTGGTTTGGCCAAATCACGTTTCAGATTTGAAATTCTGGTCAAATGAAGCAGCAAAACTGTACCAGGTTACTGGAATTCCGTTTACCGTTCTTATCGATAAAGAAGGGAAAGTGATTGCAACGAAACTGAGAGGTCCACAACTGGAATCAACACTTCAACAAATCTTTGGATTTTAATGACCAACGAAAGCGGGACATTACAAAGCGGAAAATGCATTTATTTTGCATCCGATTTTCATTTGGGTGTTCCCACTCATGAGGCATCACGCAATCGTGAAGATCGAATCATCAAGTGGCTCGATTCTATTGCACCAACAGCTCAGGAAATTTTCTTAGTTGGTGATATCTTCGATTTTTGGTTTGAATACAAACACGCCATTCCTAAAGGATTTATCCGCATACAAGGAAAAATTGCACAACTCGTTGATTCCGGAATAAAGGTTCACTTCTTTACCGGAAACCACGACATGTGGATGTTTGATTACTTCCCGAAAGAATTAGGCGTTTCTATGCATCGCGAGCCAATCGAAAGAACCTGGAACGGAAAAACAATGGTCATTGGTCATGGCGACGGTTTAGGTCCTGGTGATAGAAACTACAAGTTCTTAAAGCGCGTATTCGCCGCAAAATGGTCGCAATGGTGCTTTGCACGCTTACACCCCAATTTTGGAATTGGATTGGCCAACTTTTGGTCGAGAAAAAGTCGTGCGAAAACTGGAACTACTGACGAAAAATTCCTTGGCGAAGAAAACGAATGGTTGATCTTGCATTGTAAGGAAGAATTGAAAAAAAAGCATATTGACTTTTTCATCTTTGGTCATCGTCACCTTCCAATGGATATTTCACTAAACGAAAAGTCGCGCTACATCAACCTTGGTGAATGGCTCAACTACGATAGTTACGCTGTTTTTGATGGTGAAAATGTGGAGTTGAAGTATTGGAAAGGTTAGACTGATAAATCTTAGCGTCAAAATTTACCTTCCTGTTCTAGAATAAAACGCTTTACAAAATAATACTCAATAAAAAACGGGCTTCGATAATCGAAGCCCGTTTTGCTTATTCTTTGATCTCTAGTGAGAAGAGACCACGATCTTTTCAATCATCATTTTCGAATCAACCTGAGCTTTAATCAGGTAAACCCCAGGTGGAATGTCTTGAGCATTCCAAACCAATCTAATCATTTCGTCGTTACAACATGTTTTGGTAAACAATGTAGTAACCTCATCCCCTAGTAAATTGAAGACTTTCACCTCAACTGTTTTACCTTCAGTACCATCAATAACAACAGTAGTTTGTCCACCAGTTGGATTTGGATTTACTGAAAGAATCGGAACTACACCTGTCTCTACCTCATCAGCAGTTACATCAATTGTTCTACAAACTGAGTTTGGTAACTCGTCAAGGTTTCCGTACCCCACTTTCATACATACTTCATAAGAACCAGCTTTAGCATATTTATGTTCAGGTTTAGCTTCTGTTGAGAATGTTCCATCTCCGAAACTCCACCAATAATTCAGGTCATCTAATGAAGTGTTGTCTATTCCTTTTGTTTCAAATTTAGAATTCAATCCAGCTGAACTCGTTGAAAGCACCAGAGCGTTATCACAATTCACAGAAATTATTTTACAAACCTGATCCTGACAAACAGGATTTGATCCTGCCTTCGTCACAGTCAAACATACCCGGTAATTCCCCCAACCACTCCATATTCCTACTGGTGTTGTGAATGAGTAACCTGTAGTTGTGTACACAACAGCTCCGGTAGATACAACGCTTATTGTCCAGTTGAACGTATAGCCGGTACCAGGACTAGGAATTGTTCCTACTACGTTGCTTGAAGTACTTGTAAATGTCCAGTTACAGTCCGTAAGTGTGTATGCAAAGTTCGCGGTCAAGAAACAATGTGAAGGTTGTGAACAACTCACTTTACTCACCGATATCGATGATGACTTTGTACATCCCGTTGTTGGATTTGTATAAGTCGCAGTGTAGGTTGTTGGTGACGCCGGTGCCCCCACCGAAATAGATGGTGACGCAGTTGAACCAGGTGTCCAAACAATTCCACTTGTATAGTTAGTTACGTTCAAAGTAGCGTAATCACCATCACAAATAGTTGTTGGACCTGAAATAGTTGGCGCTGCAGGAAGTGGGTTAACCGTGAAATTATATGTTTTTGAACAACCTGTGCTCAAGGTATAAGTGATTGGAACAAGTCCAGAAGCCGTCGCACTTGGAGTGATTACCCCTGTAGTTGAATTAATACTTGCAATTGAAGGATATAAACTTGACCATGCCCCTCCCGTAGGATTACCCGTAAGCGTTACAGTGCTTCCCCCAACACAAACACTGGTAGGTCCCGAAATTGTTGGTGTTGGGTTTACCGTAATTGTTGAACTCGCAGTGTTCGTACAACCGTTCAAGCTTGCCGTAACAACGTATGTAGTTGTAGCTGTTGGTGTAGCTGTAACCGGAGTTCCAATAGGAGAACTCAAGGTTCCTGATGGTGACCAGCTATAAGTTGATCCAGCCGTTCCTGATGCCGACAATGACACACTTTGTCCACTACAAATTGTACTTGAAGGTGTTACACTCACCGATGGTAATTTGTAATAACCTACGGTAGTAGAAGAAGTTACCATACATCCACCTACAGATGCCGTTACAATATAGGTTTGTGTAGTTCCCAAAGTTGGAGTAACAGTAATACTAGAAGTTGTTGCTCCACCTGGATTCCATGAATAAGTAACTCCCGTTGAAGGTGTTACAACAGCTGTCAACGTCGAAGAAGCCGGAAGTTCACCATCACAAATCACCTGATTCGAATTCGTGATAGAGATTGATGGCGGAGCGGTTACGGTAATTGATCCTGTTGCTGTTGCAGGTGGACAACCACCAGTAGTTGTAATTGTGTAATTAAACACTCCTGAAACAGATGGAGATCCGGTAATAGTAACCACATTCCCGGCAAACGACCATGTAACGCCAGCAGGTAAACCTGTAACATTAACTCCGGTAGCACCAGTAACTGCATAGGTAATATTCGTTATCGGTGAACTTTTACAAACCGTTTGTGCATTTGTTCCTGCGGCAGATGTAAGTGTAATTGTATTTGTAGGAGTTACATTAATTGTTCCCGAAGCCGTAGCAGGTGGACAACCTCCAGTAGTTGTAACTGTGTAGTTAAACGTTCCTGCAACAGTCGGAGTTCCGCTGATAGTAACAACGTTTCCTGACAAAGACCACGTAACTCCCGCAGGTAATCCAGTAACATTAACTCCGGTAGCACCCGTAATCGCAAAAGTAATATTTGCAATCGATGAATTTCTGCAAACCGTTTGAGGATTTGTCGCGTCATAAGAGGTCTGTATAATCGTATTCGCAGG